>NZ_KV793051.1:0-653 GCF_001808345.1 Staphylococcus sp. HMSC06C11 | reverse complement strand
CTACCTGATGTACTTGTTGAGCCACTTAGTGACTTGCTTTCGCTATCTGAATCACTCATCGAAATACTTGTACTATCTGAGTTACTTAAACTTGTTGATGTACTGTCGCTTGTTGACTCTGATGTACTTTCTGATAATGATGTACTCGCACTGCTTGAGTCACTTAATGATTCACTTGTACTGGCTGAATCGCTTATGCTCGTAGAAGCTGACGTACTTGCGCTTGTTGACTCTGATGCACTAGCGCTAGCAATAGATTCACTTATTGACGTGCTTGTGATATCTGAGTCACTCGTGCTCACTGATGTTGACGTGCTTGCACTTGTTGATCCACTTAGCGATTCACTTATACTACTTGAGCCGCTCTCGCTTGCTGAAGTTGATGTGCTAAGGCTAGTTGAATCGCTATTGGATTCACTTGTTGAGTCTGACGTACTATCTGATAATGATGTGCTTGTACTACTTGAGTCACTTTCTGATTCACTCGTACTTGTTGAAATTGACCTACTCTCCCTAATCGAGTCACTTAGTGATTCGCTTGCTTTACTTGAATTACTTGTACTTATTGAGACAGATTCACTGCCTGATTCTGATGTACTTAGTGAATCAGACGCGCTTACGCTTGTTGAATCACTCTCACTTGTTGATAATGA
>NZ_KV793050.1:0-1534 GCF_001808345.1 Staphylococcus sp. HMSC06C11 | reverse complement strand
ATAAACATTCAAAACTGAATACAATATGTCACGTTATCCCTTTCATCTTCGAAGAAGATGTTCCGAATATATCCTTAGAAAGGAGGTGATCCAGCCGCACCTTCCGATACGGCTACCTTGTTACGACTTCACCCCAATCATTTGTCCCACCTTCGACGGCTAGCTCCAAAAGGTTACTCCACCGGCTTCGGGTGTTACAAACTCTCGTGGTGTGACGGGCGGTGTGTACAAGACCCGGGAACGTATTCACCGTAGCATGCTGATCTACGATTACTAGCGATTCCAGCTTCATGTAGTCGAGTTGCAGACTACAATCCGAACTGAGAACAACTTTATGGGATTTGCTTGACCTCGCGGTTTCGCTACCCTTTGTATTGTCCATTGTAGCACGTGTGTAGCCCAAATCATAAGGGGCATGATGATTTGACGTCATCCCCACCTTCCTCCGGTTTGTCACCGGCAGTCAACTTAGAGTGCCCAACTTAATGATGGCAACTAAGCTTAAGGGTTGCGCTCGTTGCGGGACTTAACCCAACATCTCACGACACGAGCTGACGACAACCATGCACCACCTGTCACTCTGTCCCCCGAAGGGGAAAACTCTATCTCTAGAGGGGTCAGAGGATGTCAAGATTTGGTAAGGTTCTTCGCGTTGCTTCGAATTAAACCACATGCTCCACCGCTTGTGCGGGTCCCCGTCAATTCCTTTGAGTTTCAACCTTGCGGTCGTACTCCCCAGGCGGAGTGCTTAATGCGTTAGCTGCAGCACTAAGGGGCGGAAACCCCCTAACACTTAGCACTCATCGTTTACGGCGTGGACTACCAGGGTATCTAATCCTGTTTGATCCCCACGCTTTCGCACATCAGCGTCAGTTACAGACCAGAAAGTCGCCTTCGCCACTGGTGTTCCTCCATATCTCTGCGCATTTCACCGCTACACATGGAATTCCACTTTCCTCTTCTGCACTCAAGTTTTCCAGTTTCCAATGACCCTCCACGGTTGAGCCGTGGGCTTTCACATCAGACTTAAAAAACCGCCTACGCGCGCTTTACGCCCAATAATTCCGGATAACGCTTGCCACCTACGTATTACCGCGGCTGCTGGCACGTAGTTAGCCGTGGCTTTCTGATTAGGTACCGTCAAGACGTGCATAGTTACTTACACATTTGTTCTTCCCTAATAACAGAGTTTTACGATCCGAAGACCTTCTTCACTCACGCGGCGTTGCTCCGTCAGGCTTTCGCCCATTGCGGAAGATTCCCTACTGCTGCCTCCCGTAGGAGTCTGGACCGTGTCTCAGTTCCAGTGTGGCCGATCACCCTCTCAGGTCGGCTACGCATCGTTGCCTTGGTAAGCCGTTACCTTACCAACTAGCTAATGCGGCGCGGATCCATCTATAAGTGACAGCAAGACCGTCTTTCACTGTTGAACCATGCGGTTCAACATGTTATCCGGTATTAGCTCCGGTTTCCCGAAGTTATCCCAGTCTTATAGGTAGGTTATCCACGTGTTACTCACCCGTCCGCCGCTAAC
>NZ_KV793049.1:0-38235 GCF_001808345.1 Staphylococcus sp. HMSC06C11 | reverse complement strand
AGGTGTGACCTCCTTGCCATTGTCACCAGACAAAATTAACTTACTTTATATATGATACACACTTGTAAATGACTTTGCAACGGTCAATTTTACACTTTGTTAAAATTTCGTTTACAATTTCATAACATGCGTCCTCGTTTTTGACGACTTTTATATGTTACTTCATTTAAATAAACAAGTCAACACTTTTATAGAACTTTTTTCAATCGTTTTTAATCTATATTTCTTAAATGCACCTAACTTATTTCACTCGTAATATTCTACCATAAGCTAAAGGCTAAATCTATGATAATATTTGCATTTTTAAAATCCATTTGTATATTTTATTGTGAAAAATCACCACTTTCCCCTAAAAAATGATAATTATATTTCTTAGTAATGGAAATTTTTTATATAGCACGCCTTACACACATTATAGATTTATCAAATTGATAGACTTTTCACCCTCAATAATAAAGCATTTTAAATACAAAAAAAGCATCAACCACCATATAGATGATTGATGCAACTAGCACTAGACTAGAAAATTATTTCTGTCTCATATAAGGGAATAATAGTACATCTCTGATAGAAGGTGAATCTGTTAGTAACATTACCAAACGATCGATACCGATACCTAATCCACCTGTAGGAGGCATACCATATTCTAACGCCTCAATATAATCTTCATCCATCTCATGCGCTTCATCGTTACCTTGTTCTTTCTCGACAAGTTGTGCTTCGAAACGTTCACGTTGATCGATTGGGTCATTTAATTCAGTGAAAGCATTCGCATGTTCTCTTCCCACTATAAATAGTTCAAATCGATCAGTAAACCTAGGATCTTCTGGATTCTTTTTAGCTAATGGAGAGATTTCAATTGGATGGCCATAAATGAATGTAGGTTGAATTAACGTTTCCTCAACTTTTTGTTCGAAGAATTCATTTAAAATATGACCATATTTCATATTTTCAGTAATCTCAATACCATGTTCTTTAGCTAAGCTTACCGCTTCCTCATCAGTTTTAACATCATAGAAATTCACGCCAGTGGCTTCTTTAACTGCATCAACAATGTGAAGTCTTCTCCAAGAAGACTCTAAATCTATTTCTTCATCATTATAAGAAACTTTAGCTGAACCAAAGACCTCTTGAGCAATATGTCTAACCATGCTCTCAGTTAAATCCATAATATCATGATAATCAGCGTAGGCTTCATATAATTCTATCATTGTGAATTCTGGATTATGACGTGTAGATACGCCTTCATTACGGAATACACGGCCAATTTCGTATACTTTTTCAAGACCACCGACGATTAAGCGTTTTAGGTGTAATTCAATAGCTATACGCATATATAACGTAGCATCTAATGCGTTATGGTGGGTAACAAATGGACGTGCAGCCGCACCTCCAGCAATTTGATGCATCATAGGTGTTTCTACTTCTAAGAAACCTTGTTTATTTAAATAATTACGCATTTCTTGAATAATTTTACTGCGATTTATAAATGTACGTGTACTATCTTCGTTTGTTATTAAATCTAAATAACGTTGACGATATCTTTGTTCAATATCTTGTAGTCCATGGAACTTATCTGGTAAAGGACGTAATGATTTAGATAATAATGTAAATGACTTAGCCTTAACTGAGATTTCACCAGTATTAGTTTTAAACATAACACCTTCGATTCCAACAATGTCACCTAAGTCAGCAATTTTCCAAATATCAAATTGTTCTTCTCCAACTTGGTCTTTTCTTACGTAAATTTGAATTTGACCTTCTAAATCTTGGATATGTGCAAATCCTGCTTTACCTTTACCGCGTTTTGTCATTAAACGACCTGCAATTGCAACGTGACTTTCGTCCTCTTTTTCATGTAATTCTTCTTTTGAAAATTGATCCCATTGCTCTTTTAACTCGTTAGAAGTAGCACTACGATCAAAACGATGACCGAACGGATCTATTCCTAAATCTATTAATTCTTGTAGTTTTTGACGACGGACCTGCATTTGGTCATTCATTTCTTCTGACATAACTTTCTCTCCTTTAAGCTTATTGTTTAAATTATGGATTGTTCCATGCGTTCTTGATAGAAATTTTGTTAGTCATATAAAATACTTATTCGGTTTTAGATTCATCTAAAGCTATATGAACTTTATCTTTAAAACCAATAAGATATCATCAATCTTGGTTTATCATTTCCACAACGCCAATCTTCTCACTTTTTAATTCTACAAGACGTTGTAAATGTAATAAAGCAATTTATGCTTTTATTTCAACTTCTCTAAAAATTAAATATTTGTTTTTATTGCTACTCACTTATTATACTTTTTAACAGTATCGTCTGCGGTTACTAAATTGCCAATAGTTAGATGGGTACGAGGTTCTATTTGATTCGAAGCAATATCATTTAAAGGAATAAGCACAAACGAACGTTCATTCATCCTCGGATGTGGTACCGATAAATTATCTTCTTCGATAATTTGATCTTCATATAATAATATATCTACATCTAAAGTTCTTGGCCCCCAACGTTTAACTCTTACTCGATGGAGTTGTTGTTCTGTTTTTAAGCAACATGATAGTAAAGATTGAGGATCTAATGTTGTATCTATTTCAACACATAAATTTAAAAAGTTCGGTTGATTAGTGTATCCCACTGGTTCAGTTTCATAAATATCAGAGATTTGAGTCACTTTAATATTATCAAAACGATTTAAAATCCTTATAGCTTCTTTAAGTTGCGTTTCACGTTCTCCAATATTACTCCCTAAACCTAAAAACGCTTTAACCATTTAGCAATTCTCCCTCACTATTTCAATTCCTACACCATCATAATGTCCGGGAATGGGTGGACTTTCTTTAGTGATTTTAACTTTCGTTTCCATTACACGATTATAGTGTGAATTTATACGTTTTGCAATACGTTCAGCTAGATGTTCAATCAATCTAGATGGCTTACCTTCAACAATTGATTTAACTTCTTCAAACACTTCGCCATAATTTACAGTATCTGCAACATCATCTGATTGACCAGCATCTTTTAAGTCGACCTTCAACGTAACATCTACTATAAATATTTGACCAATTTCATTTTCTGATGGTAACACCCCATGATATCCATAAAAACGCATACCGTTAAGAAAGATTATGTCGTTCATGTTCATTCTCCTTTAAAAAATCCATACTATGAGCTAACCGCGCATTCAACTGAACGTTATGAACTCGAACAGCTTTAACACCTTTCATTATACCATAGGCAGTTGTTGCTCCTGTGGCCTCATCTCTCTCTAATGGCGTTGTATCTGTTCCAATCATTTCTTTAATAAACCTTTTACGGCTTGTTGCCAATAAAATGGGATATTCAGTTGCTACCAGTTCATCTAAACGAGCCATCACTTCATTTTCTTCATCGCGTGTTTTAGCAAAACCAATTCCTGGATCCAACCAAATTTTTTCTTGTGGGATACCTGCCATTTCAGCTTTATTAGCTTGAGCAAGAAGTGACGTAAGCATTTCATCTACGACGGGGTCTTCTCTTCGACCGTCCCCATTATGCATTAAAACGATTTCAGCACCATATTCAGCTACAACTTTAAAAATTTTGGGATCATACAAACCTGCCCATTGATCATTAATCATTGTAGCACCTAGTTTGAGACATGCTTCAGCAACCTCGCTTCGAAATGTATCAATTGAAAGTTGTATATCATATTGTACTAGTGCTTTAACAACTGGAATAACTCTTTCCATTTCTTCTTCCAAAGATACTTCTTCATAACCAGGTCGTGTCGACACGCCACCAATATCAATGATATCAACACCCTCATCAATCATTTCTTTTACTCGTTTAGTAGCTTTGTCTACTGAATTAAATTTACCTCCATCTGAGAAAGAATCAGGCGTGACGTTAAGTATGCCCATAATTTTTGTTTTAGTCATGTGTTTCACCTTTTCTATATTGAAATTCTTTTCAAAGTTATGTATAAAAACTTATTATTCTTGAAAATTCAAATCAAACTACTTACACAATTTACTATTAATCATATCATTCATTATCATACATTTTGAGCACATTTTTTATTTAGAAAAATAAAACAGTGTTATAGAACAACAAAATTAACAATATAAAAAACGAAGATGTGGATCAAAGGAGACTTAAAAGCCAAAGTTTTGTACATCTCGACTTTAAAGTACCTTTACCAACATCTTCGTTTGCAAAGTTTACTATATATTCAAATATTAAATCTTAGTCATCAAATGAGTATAAAGGCGTAGATAGGTAACGCTCACCATTACTTGGTAAGACTGTTACAACTGTTTTACCTTTACCTAGTTCTTTTGCTTTTTGGATTGCTGCGTATATTGCAGCTCCTGAAGAAATACCTGCTAAGATACCTTCTTCTTTAGCAACACGACGTGCCATATCCATCGCAGTATCATTTCCAACTTTAATAATGCTATCGTAAATATCTGTATTTAATGTGTCAGGTACGAAACCAGCACCTAAACCTTGTAATTTATGTGGACCTGGTTCTCCACCACTTAATACTGGTGAAGCTTCTGGTTCAATCGCAACGATTTCAACATTAGGGTATTCTTTTCTTAAGACTTTACCAACACCAGATAAAGTACCACCAGTACCTACACCTGCTAAGAATGCATCAATTTGTTTACCTTCGAATTGATCTACAAGTTCAGGACCAGTTGTAAGTTCATGAATTTCAGGGTTTGCAAGGTTTTCGAATTGTTGTGGTTCGAAATAACCGTGTTCTTCTTTAAGCTCTTTAGCTTTTTTAATAGCACCTTTCATCGCTTCAGACCCTGGTGTTAATACAAGTTCTGCACCATAAGCTTTTAATAAGTTACGACGTTCTTGGCTCATTGTTTCAGGCATTGTGAAAACAGCATTGTAACCTTTAGCTGCACATACGAAAGCTAAACCAATTCCAGTGTTACCACTTGTTGGTTCTACAATAGTATCGCCAGGTTGAATTTTGCCCTCACGTTCAGCTTTTTCAATCATTGCTAGTGCAATACGGTCTTTTACTGAACCGCCCGGGTTTTGATATTCTAATTTTACATAAATATCTGCCGCATCTTCATCAACTACGTTTCTTAATTTAACTACAGGTGTGTTACCAATAATTTGTGTAACGTTATCTACGGGTTTTTGTGCCATTAAGAACACTCCTTTTTGTTATATAAATATTAAAACTTAGTTTTCCCATCGGATATAGATATATTCTATCAGAATTTTCTAAAAAGAGAAACAAAATTGTCTTGTTCTCAATAAAAAACTATATTCAACATATACATTAGAATTTTTCCCTGAAGAAATCAAATTAAACGTTAGGAGACAGTTGCACCAAATCGTACAATACGCGCCACCTTAATATATGTTTAAAAACGACACATTCACGAACAATCTTTACAGTTTAACTATCTCCTCGCCTAATTTTATATAATTTTAATACTTAATCATACTTATTCAATACAGAATTATTTCATCGCTGTTAACAAATCTTCTAATTCACTTTCAGTATATTGATATTTATTTCCACAGAAATGACACACAGCTTCAGCTCCGTGATCCTCATCAATCATACTTTGTACTTCTGCTTCACCTAGACCTTTAATAGCGTTTAAGAATTTCTCATGACTACAGTTACATTCAAATTGTGCTGTTGTCGTATCTAAAATTTGAACGTTATCTTCTCCTAAAATCTCATTAAGAATACCTTCCGGAGTTAAACCTTGTTCGATTAATTTAGATACAGGTTCCATTTCATTAATAGCATTTTCTAATTTTGTAACAGTTTCATCTTTAGCACCAGGCATAACTTGTATAATAAATCCACCTGCAGCTTTAATTGAGTTATCAGGGTTCACTAATACACCTAAACCTACTGAAGATGGTGTTTGTTCACTTGTTGCATAGTAGTACGTAAAGTCATCTCCTAGTTCACCAGAAACAATTGGACTCGCCCCAGAGAAATAATCTTTCATACCTACATCTTTAACTACCTGGATTGAACCATTAGTACCTACTGCACGTCTAACATCTAATTTACCTTGTCCGTTTAAAGGGAAGTGCGTCTGTGGATGGTCTACATATGCACGTACATTACCTTTTGCATCGGCATCAGCTATGATTCTTCCAATTGGTCCTTGACCATCAACCGTTACAGTTAATTTTTGGTCTCCTTTTAACATTGCTCCCATCATTACCGTAGCAGTCATCGTACGTCCCATTGCTGCTGAAGCAGTTGGCCATGTATAGTGTCTTGTTTGGGCTTCTTGCACAGATTCAGTTGTAGTTGCAGCATAAGCTCTAATTTCACCGTCATAAGCCAATCCTCTTACGATATAATCATGTGTCATCAGTCATTCTCCTTTTAATTTTTTAATCTATTCTCATTCATTTTAATCATTTTAATTCGTTACTGAGTAGCTATTATACATATGTTGGTTAGTAATATGAAATGTGTTGCTCAATTTTGAAAATGCACATCAATTCAATACACATTAAATAATATGAAAAGCAGACATTCGCAACTTATTGAAATAATAAACTCATAAACTGATATTAATATATTTCTACAATAAACTACGTATCAAATTAAAAAGTCTCTTCCTACTTCTTCAAAGAACGAGTAGAAAGAGACTTCATTTAACTTAATTAATGTCTATTATCTGGATTATTTGGATCATATGGTTTATCGATGTTTGGTGACTGCTCATGACCAGTTACATCAGAATCAGAGTCTTGATCAGACTCTTGACCTTTATAATCGTGGTCTTCATTATGTTGTCGACGTCTTTCGTGCTCGATATCACGATTTTCTTTACGATCTTCTTTTTCTTTCTCGTCGCCTTCATCTAGCTGTTCTTTACGAATATCATCGTAAGATTTACCATATTTTCCGTCACTATAATCTGTGTCTTCATCTTTAACAACTTTAGCTGCATCATAATCTACTTCAGGTAATTCACCGTCATAGAACAATGCACGTATTTGTTCTGCAACTAACGTTTCTTCAGTAAGCAATGTCTTAGCGATAAGTTTAAGTTGTTCTTGATGTTCTAACAAGATTTGTTTACAACGTTCATATTGTTCTTTAACAATACGTTGGACTTCTTTATCAATTTCGTAAGCAATTTGTCCAGAATAGTTAGGCTCTCCTTGCATATCTTTACCAAGGAATACTTGGCCACCACCGCTACTAGAGAATTGTAACGGTCCAAGTTTCTTACTCATGCCATATTCAGTAACCATTGATCTTGCAATTTGAGTTGCACGTTCAAAGTCATTAGAAGCACCTGTTGATACTTCACCGAAGTTAATATCTTCAGAAACACGTCCACCAAGTAAACCACAAATTTTATCAAGTAACTCTGGCTCAGTCATTAAGAAACGATCTTGTTTAGGTAACATCATCGCGTAACCACCAGCTTGTCCACGAGGGACAATAGTTACTTTGTGCACGACCTCAGCTTCATCAAGAACCATACCAATAATAGTATGTCCTGCTTCGTGATGCGCAACGATATTACGTTCTTTTTCAGAAATAACTCGAGATTTCTTAGCTGGACCGGCTATAACTCGGTCAGTTGCCTCTTCTATATCACGCATATCGATTTTATTTTTACCTTCACGTGCAGCAATTAATGAAGCCTCGTTAAGTAAGTTTTCTAAATCCGCACCTGAAAAACCTGGCGTTCTTTGTGAAATGGCTTTTAAGTCTACTGTTTCATCAAGTGGTTTATTTTTAGAGTGTACATGAAGAATGGCTTCACGGCCTTTAACATCTGGACGGCCAACTTGAATTTGTCTGTCGAAACGACCTGGACGTAATAACGCTGGGTCCAAGATATCTGGACGGTTAGTTGCAGCAATCATGATAATACCTTCATTTTCACCGAAACCATCCATTTCAACTAATAATTGGTTAAGTGTTTGTTCACGTTCGTCATGACCACCACCAACACCAGCACCACGTTGACGTCCTACTGCATCAATTTCGTCAATGAAAATAATACATGGTGCATTTTTCTTAGCATTTTCGAATAAATCACGAACACGGCTTGCACCGACACCGACAAACATCTCTACGAAGTCAGAACCACTAATAGAGAAGAATGGTGCGCCAGCTTCCCCTGCAACTGCACGTGCTAATAAAGTTTTACCGGTACCTGGAGGTCCTACAAGTAAAACACCTTTAGGAATTCGAGATCCCATTTGCTTAAATTTCTTATTATCTTTTAAGAAATCTACAATTTCGATTAATTCTTGTTTCTCTTCGTCAGCACCTGCAACATCTGAGAAACGAACGCGACGTTTGTTACTATCGTACATTTTTGCTTTGGATTTACCAAAGTTCATCATACGACCTCCGCCGCCACCACCTTGGGCTTGACTAAGGAAGAAAATAAATAATAATGCAATGATTAATACTGGAATCAGTGTTGATAAAATACTAACAAAGACACTTTGTTTTTCTTCTTCTTTAACTTTAAATTTTAGACCATCTTGTTTCTTAGCTGTATCAGTGATCTTTTGTAAGTCTTTTTCATTGTTATATAAAATTGTTGATGAATAGTCTTCATCATTTTTAGTTTTACCACTTACCATATAGACATTTTGTTCAGGTTGGATTTCTAATGATTTTAAGTCGCCTTTATCCAACTTATTAACAAATTGAGTGTATGTAAGCTGTTTTGGTGTTTTTCCGTTACCATTTAAGAACGAAAATAGACCAAATATAATAACGCCTATAATTGCGATAACTAGCACATTGCGAAAAGCTTTCTGCATGCGTCATTTCCTCCTACTTCCAATAATAAAACTAACAAAAATTGTAACACAATACTTCTTACACAGGCTAGTATTTCAACTTTCGTATTGATTGTTCAATTTTAGTCAATTTCAACTATATATTTCTTTAATTATGCTATCTAAATCATTCATTTATCGTCATGTTTATCGTTAGTTAATTTGATAAAAAAGCTTATCACATATAAATCGAGTCTTCACTACATTAACTCGTACGGATAGTTGTAACATACGCTTCATAAATAAGTCATATATTTAAATGAAATCTATTTAGAGTAAACCTCAGGTTTTAAAGTACCAATGTATGGTAGATTTCTATATAATTCCCCATAATCTAAACCATAACCTACAACAAATTCATCAGGAATTTTCTTACCAACATATTTTGCTTCAATGTCAGCTTTACGTCGATTAGGTTTATCCAATAAAGTCACAATTTCTAAAGAACTTACTTTACGAGATTGTAGCAATTCAGTAATTGATTTTAAAGTTGTTCCTGTTTCTAAAATATCTTCAATAATGAGTACATCTTTATTTTCTATAGAGGAACCTAAATCCTTTAAAATTTGAACTTCTCCTGTTGATTCTGTACCACCATGGTAGCTTGAAACATCCATAAAGTCGATTGATAAGTGTGTATCAATTCGTTTGATAAGGTCTGCCATAAACATAACTGAACCTTTAAGAATACCTACACACACTAGAGGACGGTCTTTATAGTCCTCAGTAATTTTCGCTCCTAATTCTTTACAAATGTTTTGAATGTCTTCTTCAGTTAACAAAACATTCTTTAAATCATTATGCATTATCATTCATCTCCATCATTTTTTAATCGTAATTAAATCTTTAAACTGCTCATGAACATATAATTCGCCTATTGCTACTATTTCATTTAAATAGGTTAGTACTATTGGCATTTGTTCCCGTTCAATTGCAGGAATTTTTTGATCTATGAATAAACGACTCACTTTTTTATGTCCATTTCTCCCGTTTAATTTGAACATATCTCCATTACGTCTCGCACGAACTTTAAGAGGGTAAGACGTCTGAGGTAAGTGTTCCTTAATACATATATCATAGTCGTTAAATTGATATAGTCCTGGCCGGTCTATCATAATATTTTGCTTTATATATATATTGTCTTCTAATTTAGCCATTATTATTAATGTATCATATGCAATTTGAATTATCCATTTATCTGTAATATCGATATGAAATTGAGATTTTTCATTTTGGATTTGTTGGAACCACTCGTCATACGTTTTTTGTGAAATAGTTGAATGGGTCACTATATCCTCTAATAATTGATCCATCACAGTTGTTTTAACATTAGGATTAAGTCGGTTAAATGCTTCCCTTGAAAATGTATACCCCGCGACGCTATCATTTTTAGAAACAAAGTGAGCGACAAAGTAACGCGCATGTTCTTTTAACAATTGTAGTTCATTGTCGTGCCATTCCTTTAACTTTAACAAGTGATGGGAATCAAGAAACGGATTGTTATCAATACTTGGGATAATCCGTTGTCGTATATCATTTCTAACATATTTCGTATCTTGATTAGAACTATCTTCAAAATATGGAACCTGATACTTTTCTTGGTAATTGATGATGTCTTTTTTGTAAATGTTCAGCAAAGGACGACACACAAGGTAATCTTCATAGTTCGAGATATCAGACATTCCTAATGAGCTTCTAGTTGAACGACCACTCAGCACCCTATAAAGAATCGTTTCAAGTTGGTCATCAAGATGATGCGCTGTAAGTAATACATCTGCATTTAAATCACGAATGACTTCTCCAAACCACTGATACCGCAATCGACGCGCTTCATTTTGAATACTATTTCCTTTATCAACTATTTTAGATAAGTCGAGATGTTTAACATATAATTTAATTTGATTTTTTTGACAATACTCGTTTAAAAATATTTCTTCTTCAACTGATTGCGCTCGTAATCCATGATTAACATGTACACAGGTCAATGTTTTATAGGTATCACGGTACTGGTTTAATAAACTATGTAATAAGGTCATGCTATCAATGCCAGTTGAAACTGCGACAATGATATGTGCATCGTTGTTCCATCCTTGCGTATTTAACTTCATCGTCTCACCTCTCTTATCTAAAAAATAAAATAGGAGTAGGAGAGAATTCAAAAGTGTTATATTTGAATTCATCATCCCACCCCGTAAGAGTGCTACATGTTTAACCATCGATTATTTTCTATATCATTGCCATCGCACATTGTTCTTAATTCGACATCTCACAGAAGATGTAACATTGATGGTTGTTCAATCTATTTATATCTTAACGTCTTGAGCCTTTACCGCCACGACGAGACTCTGTTTGACGTTTAATAGAAGTTAATTTATCTTCACTGTCTTTTAAGAAGTTACTTAATTTCTTCTCAAAGTCTTCAGTTTTTTGAGCTGGTCTCCCATGATTAGATTTATTATTGTGGTGAGGTTTACGAGGACGATCTTTAGCTTTTTTAATCGATAGACTAATTTTACCGTCATCAGCAATTGATAATACTTTTACTTCAACTTCGTCACCAACTGATAAGTGGTCTTCGACATTCTCAACATAATTATCAGCCACTTCACTGATATGAACTAAACCACTTTTTCCTTCAGGTAATTCTACAAATGCACCAAATTTCTTGATACCTGTAACTTTACCTTTAAGTTTGTTTCCTACTTCGATTGACATATTCTAAATAAATCCTCCTGGTTAGATTCGATTTTATCCTTATTATATTCCTGTTCGCGTAATTTAACAATGCTATAATCAGATTATTTTATTGCTCTAATTATCGTCATCGTCGGATGGTTTAGATTTAGAGGATTTATTATCACCTGGTAATCTAAAAATAACTTCGCCTTTATTACTTAAATAATAATCATCTCTAGCAACTTTTTCGATGTAATCTTTATCGTTAAGGTTGTTTAATTTTTCTTTTAATGCAATTTCCTCATCTTGTTGCTTTTGAAATTGTGCTTCTTTGTGTTTTCGTTCCACCGCATCTTGATCGTTACTATGTCTTTGAATGACAAGCAATACTAATAAAATCAGTATAATTGCCAAAAGTATACCGCCAAAAACGGTAATTCTTCTTCGAACAACACGCATCTTCATTTTTTGACGTTGCTTTTTCTTATTTTCTTGCGATGTATACTGATTACCTATATTCTCCACTTTTTTGCTCATTGCTTGTCACCTCCCTATACATCTCACGCTTCATCAATGCGTTCTTCTTTTATCAACTCATACATGCCTTTTGCATTTTCTTTTGTAGCATGTTCATTTAAACCTGTAACTTTAACAGTTACTAGTTTTTGTCCGAAGCGTATGACGAGTTCATCGTTTTCTTTAACGTCCGTCCCCGCCTTCGCTACGTTTCCGTTAACAGTAACACGACCTTGATCACTAATTTCTTTAGCTAACGTACGACGTTTAACGAGTCGTGATACCTTTAAATATTTATCTAATCTCATGATTGATTATTCTCCCCTTGTTGTAAAAAGTTTCTGAGAGCATCTTCGTCAAAGTGTTTATTTTTGGTTTCATCATACAACTTCAAGAAATGGTCTGCAAATACTTTCTCGAATTTGACGCGAGGTTTCTTTCCTTCTTTATCTTTCGCTGCTGACCAAATATCTTTTAAGTCGTCCATAGAGTCAGCTTGTGCCTCTCCAAATATATGTGGGTGTCGACGTATCATTTTAGCATTGAGGCTTTCAATCACTTCTTTAATATCCATATAGCCATCTTTTTTACCAATGCTTGTATGCAGTAATACTTGCAATAAGATGTCGCCAAGCTCTTCTATCATATGCCAATCATCTTCATTGTCAATAGCTTCAAACAACTCAAATGTTTCCTCTAATAAATATCGTTTAAGCGTTTCATGAGTTTGAACTTTATCCCAGGGACAACCTTTCTCGTCATCTACAAGAACATCTATAGTTTGTACGGCATAATCAAAGTCTTGATATAGTGCTTTCTCATCTTCTACTTTTGGCACAAAGATACTAGTAAGATTATTAAATTCATTTTCATGGTGATCAATTTCATAAAGTGGACATTCAATTACATGTGAACCTCCACTATGTGCACCAGTAACAATTTTCACTTCAAAATCATCTGGGTAACGTTCCATTAAAACTAACTTTAAGTCAGCAGCCACCATTGCACTGTAGACTTGAGTAATCAATGTATGTGTGCGTACATTAAGCATTGATTCTTGAATCGCAGTACCATCTAATAGCGTAAATCCATCATTAGGATCTAAATCAACCGCTTCAAAAATGTCGTCAATAAAGCTTTTACCACCTAAAATTTCCACCTGAATATCATTATGTGATTGACTATATTCTAATAGTTGGGCAGTAGTCGTTTCAGCTACACGAGGATGTCCTGGCACAGCATACACGATATCTTCAGTTTGTGCGTGTTGAATTAATTCATTCACTATCGTTTGATAGACCTCTTCAAAACTCGAGTTCTTTTCATATATATGATCGAAACTTTCGAATTGAAGCGTTTCTTTAAGCTCTTCTATGACAGGATGATCTAGCGTTCTCGCATAAATTTTGGTTTTATTTTCCAGAAAACGATATACCCCTAGTGGCAAATCATCGATATTATAATTACCTAAACCTACAACTGTAATCGTGTGAGTCATGAACGTCGTCCTTTCTTAAAATGATAGAGTTTATCTCCAAAAGGTAAATATTTGAGTTCTTTATAGCTTAATACATTAAACATTACAACATATATGAGTAAAACACCAACACCAATGAAGGCACTCATAACTAATTCAATAAGTCCCATTACACGTCCATGGGCAGGAATGGTGAGCATGATGATTTGCACACTTATACTCATCACCACTAAACCGCCTATGAGTTTAATGATAAATAACGACATACGTCTAAAATGATAGTGTTTCAGTACTGCCACTTGTAGCACAGTTACAAATAAAATTAATGAAAGTACGGTACTTAAACTCGCACCAAAGATACTTAGCTGACTGATACACATAATATTCAAAATAGCTTTTGAGAGTATTCCAAGTACGATACCCACTAAAATAGGTCTAATGCGATTCAATACTTGTAATAATGCTATATTCATCATAATAAGTGAAACACAAACGACTGTAATCATGTAAATACTGAGTGTTCCCGTTAGACTATCGTTCTTAAAAAAGACACGATTCATGAGTGGCAAGAGATTAATTAAGCCAATTCCTGCTGCAGAACTTATCAATACCGTAATTTTAATTGAAGCATTCGCATATCGGTTCATCAGAACTTGATTGCGTTGATGAATAGCTTCAGTCAATAAAGGTATAAGTACGAAACTAAATGTTGTGGTAACAATTAACCCCATTTGAATAAAGGATGCCCCTCTATCATAAATACCTTTATATCGGATAGCTGTATCGAATGACAGACCACTCACTTGAAGCGTGTGTATAACAGTGAAGCTATCAACCACCTGCCATAAAATGACAATTAATTGGCTTAATGCATAGATGAGTATCGACATGAAGAGCTGACGCCAATCAACATGAGCTGTATTGTGCTTTAATTTTAAGGAAAATGGACGCGTCAGCACTAGATATAGCATGGAACCTAAAAATCCAATAGAAGATGCTAAAATCGCGAGTGTACCAGCCTGATAAATAGACCAACTGTGTAAAGAAAATAAAACAATCGCTACGATGATTAAACTTACTCGAATCAATTGTTCTATTACCTGGGAAATAGCTGGAATATTCATAGCTTGTTTTGTCTGATAAAAACCGCGTAAGACACCTAGTATGCCAATAAATATAAAACTAAAACTTGCCATTCTTAACATAGGTGTCAGTCTTGAATCGCCCATCCATAGCGCTAAAGGATACGCACCAATGAATATGATTGTAAATATGGCCAAGCCAACATACTGTAATCTCAACATGACCTTCGAGTATGATGCAATTGGACTATGCACACCTAATACTTGAGTGACCGCACTAGGTATTGCGTTCATAGATAGAATCATTCCTAAAGCGACAATAGGATAAATTTGTTGATAAGCATACAGACCCTGATCGCCCAAAACATTTTGGTAAGGTACGCGATAAATAGCGCTTAAGATTTTAACAATGACAAGCGCTAGCGTCAGTATCACAACACCATTGAATGCCGTTTTAGGCTTAGGCTTATGCTTCATCTTCAATCGCCATACTTTCTTCAATACATTTAACTAAGAATTTCAAACTATCTAGCCATTGCTTAGATTTAGTTAAAGTAACGCGCATCGCATTTTCTTGTACGCCTACTTTCATCGCTCTACCTAGAGGTTGCGTCTGTTTAAACAATTCTTCACCATTAATATTTTCGGTAGCTTTATTAGAGAGTGAAATTTCAACTGTTTTACCTTTATCTTTAATTAAAGTAATACCAGCATGTAAAGCGTGTACTTTGATTTCAACGATGTCTAAGAGACGTTCTACTTCGACAGGATAATCATTAAATCTATCGATTAATTCATCTTTCACATCAAATAATTGATCTTCTGTCTCAACCTTACGCAGCTTTTTATATATTTCAATTTTAGCTTGTTCATTTTGAATATATTCAGCCGGTAAGTACGCATCAAGGTTAAGTTCAACTTCCACTTCTGGTGCATCTGGCGTCTCTTCTTTAATACCACGTTTCTCATTAACGGCTTCTTCAAGCATTTGTGAATATAGGTCGAAACCGACAGAATCAATAAAGCCGTGTTGTTGTTTACCAAGTAAGTTACCCGCGCCACGAATATTAAGATCTCGCATAGCAATTTTAAATCCTGAACCTAATTCAGTAAATTCTTTAATTGCTTGTAAACGTTCTTCAGCAGTTTCATTTAGAACTTTATTCGCCGGATGTAAGAAATAAGCATAACCTATACGACTCGAACGTCCTACACGACCTCTTAATTGATACAGCTGACTAAGACCAAACCGGTCCGCTTCTTCGATAATCAATGTATTCGCGTTAGGTACATCTACGCCTGTTTCTATAATCGTTGTGGTCACGAGGATATCGTATTCATGGTTAATAAAGCTAAGCATTGTTTCCTCTAAATCACGTTCTGTCATTTGTCCATGTGCAACAGCAATATTAGCTTCTGGCATTAACATTTGAAGCTGTTCACGTTTTTCATAAATTGATTGAACTTTGTTATAAAGATAGAATACTTGGCCGTCACGAGATAACTCACGTTCTAATGCTTCTTTAATAAAATTCGTATTCTGCTCTAATACATAGGTTTGCACTGGGAAACGATTCTCAGGTGGTGTTTCAATTACGGATAAATCACGAACACCTAACATACTCATATGCAACGTTCTTGGAATTGGGGTTGCAGTTAATGTAAGCACGTCAACGTTCTTCTTAAGTGTTTTAATACGCTCTTTATGGCGCACACCAAAGCGTTGTTCTTCATCGACTATGAGTAAGCCTAAATCCTTATATTGAATATCTTTACCAAGTAGTTTGTGTGTTCCTACTACAATATCAACGTAGCCAGATTTTAAGCCTTCTTTAGTTTCACGAACCTCTTTCGTCGTACGGAAACGACTGACAAGTTGAATTTCTACAGGATAATCTTGCATACGTTCAATTAACGTTTCATAGTGCTGTTGCGCCAAAATTGTGGTTGGTACTAGGAATGCGACTTGCTTCCCTTCCATAACCGCTTTAAATGCAGCACGTACAGCTACTTCAGTCTTACCATAACCTACGTCGCCACATAATAAGCGATCCATAGGTCTTTCACGTTCCATATCACCTTTTATTTCTTCGATTGATTTACCTTGGTCTGGCGTTAATTCATAAGGGAAATCATGCTCAAAGGCTGATTGTTCTGCGGTGTCTTCCCCGTATTGGTAACCCACAGACATCTCTCGCTCTTTATACAGATCAATCAGTTCATCAGCAATATCTTCAACGCTTTGTTGAACTTTAGCTTTCGTTTTTTTCCATTCTGTACCGCCTAATTTATTCAGTCTTGGCGATTTATCCTCTGAAGCAACATACTTCTGAACTTGATCCATTTGATCCACTGGTACGAATAATTGATCTGTTCCTTTGTATTGTAATTTAATATAATCTCGATGCGTATCGCCTACTTCAAGTGTTTCAACACCTAAGTAACGACCCACACCATGATGCACGTGAACAATGTAGTCGCCAACATTCAAGTCTTGATAAGACTTGATCTTTTCAGCGTTGGATATCGTTTTGGTGCGTTTTCGCTGTTTCTTTTGCTTAGTCTTGAAAAGTTCTCTCTCCGTAATGACCACTAATTGCATGTATGGTAGTTCAAAGCCTTCTGACAAACTACCTTCCGTTACGATAGCTTGTCCGCTATCTACCTTTTCATGGATATGAGAAACAGTAGGGATGTGCATTTCATTCAACATAGACTGAATACGCTCTACTTTAGTTTCGGTCTCCACAAGCACCATGATGGTATAGTCATTATGAACATATCTTTGAAATTCAGAGCGCATGATATCGTATTGACCGTAAAATTGTTGAACAGGTTTACATGAGAATTTAATGATATGTTGCAATGGTACTTGCATTGAAGATGTAAATAACGTGAAGTATGCAACTGGTTTCTTCTCAAGTAAAGTTTCAAACCCATCATATTTCATGAAACTTTGACCGATGAATCCATTTCCACTCTCAATTAAATTACTAATAAAATCGTCAACTTCAGTAGTTAACGTTTCTTCCGTCTCTTTGACACGATTAAATTCATCTACAGCGATAACCGCATCATCTCTAAAGTAATCTATAATAGTAGAGGGTTGTTCATACATAAATGCGACTAAGCGACGTAATAATTGATGATCAAAGAAAGTAGACTCAAATAATTTAAAACTTTCATACGTCTCTTTTAAATCATTGCGTACAGATTTTTCAATTTTAGGACGTGTGTGTTCATAAGCTTCTTTCAAATGTGTTTGTAGATGCTGAATAACCTCATCAGTGATGATATAGTCGCTTGCAGTAGTAATATCTACCTCATCTAAGTTCTCATTAGAACGTTGTGTTTCAACATCGAAATCTCTAATGGAGTCGACTTCTGTATCAAATAACTCTATTCTTACCGGCGATCCTATCAATGGATATATATCGATAATGCCCCCACGTAGTGAGAATTCACCAATATGAGATACTACACTTTCTCGACGATATCCCATATTAACTAGTTTGTTAAGAAACGCCTCGACATCAATGTCTTCGCCTACTTTTAATGTCATTTGATGATTTTTCCACATATCGACTGGAGTTAGCCATTTCTTAAAGCCATTTAAAGGCACGATAAATAACCCTCGTTGGCCTTGGGCTAACGCCGTCAATGTTCGTACGCGTTCACTCATCAACTGAGGACTTTGTGTAGAAAACTCTTCAGTCATAATATCTTGAACGGGATATTTATAAACTTCTGAGCCATCAACATATTGTAATAAATCTGTTTCAATTTTATCTGCTTGATACAAATTGTTAGTTACAAGTAGTAATTGTTTCTGATCTTTTAAATATTTCTCAGCAATAATCGTTGCTTTAGCAGAAGGGGAGAGACCTGTAACTAATATATTCTCCTGTCCAAAAACGTCGTCTAATTCCTGAAAACGCTTATCTTCACTAATATAATCAGTAATTATTGATTTCAATTGACTTCACCATTATATTCATTCATTACATGATCAAATCTTGATGATTCTATGAAAGCTTCGACAGCTCTAGCAGCATGTTCAATCACTTTGTCCATAGTTACCATTTCTTCTTTAGAAAAGCGTTGTAATACGTAGTCAGGAACTGACATACCATTCGTTGGTCTCCCTACTCCAATTCGAATACGTTTAAATTGATCAGTACCAAGCATTTTAATTATAGATTTCATTCCATTGTGTCCACCCGCGCTCCCCTTTTGACGCAGACGCACTTGTCCCTGCTCTAAATCTAAATCATCATACAAAACGATTAAATCTTCAGGTTCAACATTATAATAATTCATTAACGGTGCTACCGCTTCGCCTGAAAGATTCATCATTGTCATTGGTTCTATAAATAATACTTTGTCCCCATTTAAACGCTCAATCGTGTAAGCACCTTTAAACTTTTGTTTATCGAGTGTAAATTGATTACGTTCTAATATATAATCGATAACTTCAAAACCAATATTATGTCTTGTAAGTTCGAAACGTTTACCTATGTTGCCGAGACCGACAATACACTTCATCTTATGTTACCTCCGTCATTATTCTTAATTTATCTATCAGCCGTATCAATTTGGACCGGTTTTTTTTATTGAAAATGAAGGGACGAAATCATACACGTTATCGTCATATCATCCGTCCATATTTTCATATCACTTCAAATAATTAATCATTCCCTATAATAACACAAAAAGCACCATGCTTATTAGTATAAGCACAGTGCTTGTATGTCATTAATCATCTAAAGCCATCATATGAATGACAGTTAGAAAGCAAAAAGAAATTACTCTTCTTCTTTGTTTTCTTCTTCAGATTCTTTGTCGTCACCAACAACTTCAGGTTCTTCAGTAGCTGATTCACCTTCCATAGCTTCCACTTCTTCTTCAGAAGGTTCGTCTGTTGGAGGAACGACTGTTACGATTGAATCCTCTGGGTCATTTTCGATAGTGAAGTCACCAGTAATCTTAACATCAGCAACAGAGAAGCTGTCGTTGATTTGTAATTCAGAGATATCCACTTCGATTGATTCAGGGATATTTTCTGGAGTAGCTGAAACTTCTAAGTCGAATAATGGTTGTTCAACTACGCCACCTTCTTTAGCGCCTACAGCTTCACCAACTAAGTGAACTGGTACTTCTACAGTACGTTCTTCACTCATGTTGATTGCTAAGAAGTCGATATGAGTAATTTGGTTTTTTAATGGGTCAAATTGATAATCTGAAACCATTACTTTAATTGTTTTAGAACCTACGCCTAAATCAATAACACCATTACGTCCTACTTCACGGATTACTTTGATGAATTCAACTTCATCAACTTTAACTGAAGTATTTTTAGTACCGTAACCGTATACAACTGCAGGTACTTTACCTGAGTTTCTTAATTGTTTAAGGTCAGAACGAGTTTGTTTACCTTGACGGATGATTGACTTTAATGAAGCCATTCAAATTTCCACCTTTCAAATTTTGCAGTATTAACAATCTATCGACTGTTCTCATCTGCTCCTCACTTGCCCATCAACTCTATAGTTGCTTGCAAGTGTTTATTTGTCCGTAAATTCACGAACGAATGTATTATACACGTTGTTAGTTAATTCGTCAAACGCATTTGTAACCTTTAGTCAAATAATACACTTACAGATTCTCGTTCATAAACACGGATAATCGCTTTACCGATTAATCCTGCTACAGAAAGTTCTTTAGTATTAGATGGTTTTCTGCTGTCCTCTAATTGAATAGAATTTGAAACGATCAATTCTTTAATTGCAGAGTTTTCAATACGTTCTTTAGCTGGACCTGATAATACAGGGTGCGTACAACAAGCATAAACTTCTTTAGCACCTTTATCTTTAAGTGCTTGCGCGGCTAATGTAATTGTTCCAGCAGTATCGATAATATCATCAATAATAATTGCTGTGCGTCCTTCAATCTCACCAACAATATTCATGACTTCTGCTACATTTGGTTTTGGACGACGTTTATCGATAATTGCAATTGGAGTTTTTAAAATGTCTGCTAATTTACGTGCGCGTGTTACACCACCATGGTCTGGTGAAACAACAACACATTCTTCTGGATTGATATTAGGGTCATTTTCAAAATGTTGAGCAAGGATAGGTACACCCATTAAGTGGTCGATTGGGATATCGAAGAATCCTTGAATTTGAGGTGCATGTAAATCAAGAGCAATCATACGATTGGCACCTGCTGTTTCAATAAGATTTGCAACTAATTTAGCTGTAATCGGTTCACGGCTTCGCGCTTTTCTATCTTGACGTGCATAACCATAGTAAGGAACTACGATGTTAATATTAGCTGCCGAAGCACGTTTACATGCGTCAATCATAATAAGTAACTCCATTAAATGAAGGTTTACAGGATATGAAGTTGGTTGAATAATAAACACATCACAACCACGGATACTTTCTTCGATGTTAATTTGAATTTCTCCGTCACTAAAACGTTTTACTGAACATTTCCCTAGTTCAATCCCTACATGATCTGCTACTTCTTGTGCTAAAGGTTCATTACCTTTGAGCGAAAAGATCTTTAATGATGAATTCTTATATTCATTATTTAACATTTATAGTCCTCCAATTATTTACTTACACTGTTTATTATATAGAAAATAGAACTTTTTTACTATGTTACAAGTTAAATCAAAATAATTTCTATTGCTAATTCATTTCCACTTTAATCTAACAACATGTTTTTTTTAATTAACTATTTTTTCAAATAGCCTTCTTTATTCACTTGTCTAGCGCGCGCGATGGCTAAGCTATCTTCAGGTATATCATCTGTAATTGTTGAACCAGCTGCAATAAGGGTGTGATCATTTACTGTTACAGGGGCTATGAGGTTAGTATTACAACCAATAAACGCATCGTTACCTACAATCGTTTTAAATTTATTTACCCCATCGTAATTAACAGTTATAGAACCACAGCCAATGTTTGTTCTTTCACCAATTTCAGCATCACCAATATAGCTAAGATGTGAAACTTTTGCGCCATCTTTGAGATCTGACTTCTTAACTTCAACAAAGTTGCCAACTTTTACATCTGCGCCAAGATTTGAGCCTGGTCTTAACTGAGCAAATGGCCCAACTTTTGTTTTTTCTCCTACAACTGAATCGTTAATGACAGATTGTTTGATGTTAGCATTCGAACGAATTGTACTATTATTAATTTCAGAATATTGACCAACTAATACGTCTTCACCGATAATCGTACGGCCACCAATACGTACACCTGGTTCTATTGTTGTGTCAGCACCTATTTCTACATCAGGACCGATAAATGTTGAATCTGGGTCAATAATAGTTACGCCATTTCTCATATGGTAATGATTAATACGTTTTTGTAGAGCTTTTTCAACCTGACTTAACATAACTCTATCGTTGACACCCATGATTTCGTCAAAATCATCTGTATGGTACACTTCTGCCTTACCACCATCGTCTAAAATAAGCGATAAAACATCAGGTAAATAATATTCACCTTGAACGTTATCATTTTTGACTTGTGCTAATTTATCAAATAGCTCTTTATTATCAAAAGCAAAAATACCAGAACTAATTTCCTTAATCGCACGTTCGTTTTCATTTGCGTCTTTTTCTTCAACAATTCGTTCTAATTGATGGTTGGAATCTCTTACAATTCGACCATATCCGTACGGTTGTTGAGTTGATGCAGATAATACAGTTACTTGTGCTTCTGTACTTTCGTGTTGGTCGATAAGTGATTCTAACGTCTTAGATGTGATTAACGGCGTATCACCACACACAACTAAAGTTGTCCCCTCTTTATCTTCCAAATGTTCATATGCCATCTTTACAGCATGTGCTGTTCCAAGTTGTTCCTCTTGAAAACTGTATAATGATTGATCGCCTAAAGTTTCTTTGACACTTTCTGCGCCGTGTCCAACGATAGTTACAATTTGATTAACTCCAGATTGTTTAACATTGTTGAGAACATGTTCAATCATTGACTTGCCAGCAACTTCATGAAGCACTTTATATTTTTTAGATTTCATTCTTGTGCCTTTACCTGCTGCCAAAATAATCGCATGTCTTTGCATGAATGCTAACCCTCCATTAAAATTTACACTTCATAATTATTATAATTTAACAACTAATAGACTTTCAACTTTTAAAAGTTTTTGTTAACTAATCGTTAATTTTTTATAAACAACTTAAATTATGTAAATATCGGGCGACAATGAGTTGTTGTCATAAAAAATGGTCAACGCTCCGACATTTGAAACGTTGACCATTTTTTATACTTTAATTTTATATTTTTTAATTAAGCTTCGTCTGATTCTTCATTGTCTGAAGTCGCATTTTTATCCGGAATGACTTCATCAGTTTCATCATATACTTTCATTACAGCATCTTGAATTTCTTGACGCATATCAGAGTTGATTGGATGCGCAATGTCGCGGAATTCACCATCTGGTGTACGTTTACTTGGCATAGCAACGAATAAACCTGAGTTTCCTTCAATTACACGTAAGTCATGGATTACAAATGCTTCATCAAGTGTAATGGAAACAAGAGCTTTCATTCTGCCATCAGTTTGTATTTTTCTAAGTCTTACATCTGTCACTTTCATGTAGTGAGCCCCCCTAGTATATCTTTATATTAATTAGAAGCTTGACAATATTTTTTAAAAGAAAATTATTATTCCTTAACTTTACCTATCAATTCAATTTCCACCTTCACGTCTTTAGGTAAACGTGCTACCTCAACACAGCTACGTGCAGGTTGGTATTTGCCGAAATAATCTCCATAGATTTCATTAATTTTTTGGAAATTATTCATATCAGAAATAAAAATTGTTGCTTTCACAACTGAATCTAAATCAGAACCAGCTTCTTGAAGTACTACAGTTAAATTTTCTAAAACTTGCTTCGTTTGTTCTTGTACATCATCGCTAACGATATTTCCATCAAGTGTTAATGGAATTTGACCTGATGTAAAGACTAAGTCATTAACTACTGTAGCATGTGAATATGGTCCTAATGCTTCTGGTGCTTTGTTTGTGTTTACTGTTTTCATGTTGTATAAATGCTCCTTTTCTAAGAAAATTTAGACAAGCTGTTGCCTGGCTCTACTTTAAATTCCTGATTATATTCATCGACATCTGATAATCTGACTAAGGAAGTATAATCTTCAATCAATCTTTGTTTAACTTCTTTTGATTCTACAAGTACTGATACCCCTTTTACGTGAGCTTTAAACTCGTTCATTAAATTCATAACTCCATTTATAGAGCCCCCAGCTCTCATAAAATCGTCTACTACGAGGACATTGGAATTCTCAGCTAAAGTACGTTTTGATAACACCATAGTTTCTATCTTTCTTGATGATCCAGAAACATAGTTAATGGAAACAGTAGAACCTTCAGTTACCTTATTGTCTTTTCTAATAACCACTACAGGTAAATTTAATACGTTTGCTACTGCATTAGCAAGCGATATACCTTTAGTGGCAATTGTCACGACAGCATCTAGTTGCTCTTCCATATAAATACTTGCAATCAACTTGCCTACTTTATTCAATAAAGTAGGGTTGCCAACTAAATCTGATAAGAATAAATAGCCTCCAGGCAACAATCGTTCTTTTTCTTGTAAATGCGTAATGACTTCGTTAACAACCTCAGTCGCTTCAGCCTTACTCATCATTGGTTTATAAGTCACACCACCACTTGCACCAGCAGTTGTAATAACCGTACCCAACTGTTCTTTTTGAAAAGTGTTTTTAATGATTTGAACATCTTCACTTATAGAAGATTTCGCTTGTTTAAATTTTTTAACGAAAAAAGTGAGGGGTATTAATTTATTCGGATGATTCATAAGGTATTGAGTCATAAACACAATACGTTCGCTTCTTTTATATCTCATTTTTTCAAACCCTTCTATCCTAATAATCTTACTAAATATACTTCGTTGCAACATCCGTTAACTGAATTATAAATGTTTTTAGCCTGTCGCTCTTTTTGAGCTAAACCATATACCGTTGGACCACTCCCGCTCATTAATGCACCATCAGCACCGCATTGTAACATGTTATCTTTCAGCTTTTTTATTTCTGGATGCATTGATATCGAAATAGGCTCTAAACGGTTAGATAAGCTCTCACATAATTGATAGTAATTGTTTGTTTTTAAAGCCTGTTTGCACATATCGTTATTTACAACATGCTTTTCGTTTAAGTTTAGTGCTTTAAATACATCTGGAGAGGATATTCCTAAATCTGGTTTAGCCAAAACTACCCATGCAGAAGGTGGTTTATCTAAAAATGTCACACATTCACCTCGACCAGTACATACTGCAGTCTTATTATAAATACAAAACGGGATATCCGTCCCAATTTGTATACCTAGTGCCGATAATTCATCTAATGATTTACCTAACTCAAACAAACGATTCATACCTCTCATCGTAGCTGCCGCATCCGCAGAACCACCAGCTAATCCAGCCGAAACTGGTATATCTTTATCAATAGTAATTGTAACGCCCTCTTTAATATTATACGTATCAACCATCAATTGCGCCGCTCTATATGCAAGGTTCTTGTGATCATTAGGCACATAATTATGTTCAATATCTACAACAATCTTTTTATCTTTGCGTTTTTGAAAAGATAATCGATCGTTTAAATCAATCGTAGTCATAATCATTTCTATTTCATGATAACCATCATCTCTTTTGAAAAGGGTATCGAGCGTAAAATTTATTTTGGCAGGTGCCGTTTCATATATCATTTTTCCGCCCTCTCTTCGAATTATTAATAAGATGATTTTAACATAAAGGTCTTAAATATTTGATAGATTACCTTCAATTTTTCGTAAAATCTTAATGAAATACATTTTAAAAAGTAATAATATACGTTTTTTGATTTTTTAAAATATAAATTTTTATATGAGCCGTATTTGAAAAGTCCTGAGTAACTATGACTCAAACTTTACGAGGACCTTATACCAAAAAAAGAGTATTGAACTTTTCGCCCAATACTCACCTTAATAAATATAATATAAAACTGTGAAGTTTAGAGTAATCAATCACTCTTATGTGTTTATAATTAGTGTGCAACTGCTTCTTGATGATTATCTTCTTCAAATGAAACTTGTACGTTCTCTGTAAGCACATCAGTGTATGTATAAGATACGCGTTCAAAGTTGTGTTTATCTTGATCTAACTCGACAATGAATACTGAAGGATATGTTTCTTTTAAAACACCTGAGCGTTCAATTGTCTTTTTGCGTCCACCATTGGCTTTAAGTACAATACGATTTCCTAAATGACAATCAATAGAATTTTTGATGTCCAAAATTGATTTTGGCATATTGCCCCACCTCGCTACAAGTTACATAATACCATATTCAGAGCGTTTTCGTCAAATAAAATTTAAATTTTATCAAGGTAAATGACCTTTGTCAACATATTAATTTTATAATTCTGGGAATTTTTTCTTTTCCTCATATAAATTAGCAAAATCTTGTATTGTAAGCGTTTCACCACGTCGTTTTGGATCAATTTCTGCACTTTCCAACCAATTTAATATTGACGCTTTATGCTTTTTACCATCTTTAAAAAAGTTTTGGTAGTTATTATTAATTGTTTTACGTCGTTGTGCAAATGCAGCTTTAGCTAATTTAAAAAACGCTTCTTCATTATCAACTTGTACTAAAGGTTCTTCACGTTGCATCAGTTTTACTACAATAGAATCAACATTTGGAGGTGGCATAAACACCGATTTAGGCACTGTCAGAACTTTACTTGTCTCTGTATAATATTGAGCAACTATTGAAAGTGAACCATATGCTTTAGTACCTACAGTTGCATTAAGACGTTCACCAACTTCTTTTTGCATCATTACCACATAGCCATCTATAGGTATATCTTGTTGCATTAAATTTAATAATATAGGCGTAGTAATATAATAAGGTAAATTTGCCACAACCATGATTTTTTCACAATCACTTAGGTGTGTATGAACTGCTTTACTAATATTTGCTTTTAATATATCTTCATTAATAATTGTCACATTATCATATGGAGCAAGAGTATCCTCAAGAACTGGAATTAATCTTTGGTCTATTTCAAAAGACATCACTTTTTTAGCATTTTTAGCAAGCTGTTCAGTCAATGATCCCATACCAGGACCAACTTCAATTACGCCCGTAGTATCATCTATTTGACTCGCATCAATAATTTTATTAATTATATTTACATCAACTAAGAAGTTTTGGCCCAAACTTTTTTTAAAGTTAAAACCGTATTGGTCTAATAAAGCTCGCGTACGAGATGGTGTAGCTATATCTTTATGTTCCATTTATTTCTCCCTTCTTTCATCATCAAGTAATGCCTCTCTTACATCTTGTTCTGTATAACCAAATGCGTTAAGTTTCTTTAGCAATTGTTTGCCATTTGAGTGACCAATATGTAGTTTTTGTCCTAATATCTCTCTACGACGTCTTGCATCCTTACCAATAATAAGCCCTAAATCAATAAGTACACTCTTATCAATAGTTTCTTCTGCTTCTTCTAATGGAGAGCTCACATGCATTAAAGCTTCACGAATATCTTTAACGTTTGCATGCTCAATGCCAATTTTACCTCTTTTGTTTTTAGCTTTTTCTCTATCTAAGTAAGCATGTTTCACACCTGGTACATAATCACGTATTGTATGTCGAATTTTATCACCTGGGAAATCAGGGTCAGTCAGTACAATAACACCTCTAGTTTCTTGAGCGTGACGTATAACATTTAGTGTATCCTGATTGATTGCACTACCATTCGTTTCAATTGTATCGCATTCTACAGCAGTTTTAACACGTTCAGTATCATCCCTACCTTCTACAACGATAAATTCATTAATCTTCATATTTATACCTTCCAAGTCTATGACATTTAACTTTATTTTATATAAATAATTCTAATTATTAAAACATGAGCTACTTGAATCTTTAATATTACTATACCGGCACTCTTAAATTTATAAAAAATGAGAAAGATGTCTCATACTTTTAAAAGTGTGATGATATTCATCCTTTCAAAGTCGGACACCTTTCCCACTATAATTATTATTAGTTCAATTTAAATAAACGTTCTGCATTTTCAGTCGTTTGTCGACAAACTTCCTCATAGGACATATCTCGTAAATCAGCAATTTGTTGTGCAACTAAAGTCACACGTTCTGGTTCATTTCGTTTACCTCTATAAGGATGTGGAGATAAATATGGTGCATCAGTTTCACATAACAAACGATCCATAGGTACATGTTGTGCCACTTCTTTAGGCTGTTTGGCATTTTTGAAAGTAACTGGACCACCAAGAGAAACATAGAAATTCAACTTGTTTATGACAACATCCGCAATTTCAGGCGAAGCGCTAAAACTGTGCATGATGCCACCGACTTCTTCGGCATGTTCCTCCATTAAAATGTCAACACAGTCTTGAGTTGCTTCACGATTGTGAATAATTATAGGTAATTTCACACGTTTAGCTAGGGCAATTTGCTTTCTAAATACTTCTTTTTGAACATCAGCAGGAGATTTATCCCAATGATAGTCTAAGCCCATTTCTCCGATACCAATAATCTTAGGATGCTTAGACAGGCTTTCAATCCACTCTAATCGTTCGTCTGTACAATCTATAGCATCGACAGGATGCCAACCGATAATTCCATAAATAAATTCATATTTATCTATGAGTTCCATAGTGCGTTCTATAGTAGGTGTATCAAATCCTACTACGAACATTCTATCTACGCCTGCTTCTTGCGCGCGAGATATCACTTCATTTAAATCTTCATCATATTGTTCATCATTTAAATGTACATGTGTATCGATTAACATCATTATCTCTCCTATCTTTAAACAATATTATTTAATGACTGCACCGTTTGGAATTGCACTTGGTAAACTTACTAATGTCAGTACCCCATCTTTCTCTGCTGATAAAATCATACCTTCAGATTTTTGTCCCATTAATTTAGCAGGTTTTAGATTGGTAACTACAGCAACTTTTTTACCAATAATATCTTCAGGTTTATAGAATTTTGCTATTCCAGATACGATTTGACGTTGTTCGTTGTCTAAATCAATTTGAATTTTCAATAATTTATCTGATTTTTTAACATTTTCAGCATCAGTAATTGTTGCAGCTTTAATTTCAACTTTATCAAAGTCTTTAATATCAATTTGTTCTTTACTTGGCACTTCCTCTTTTTCTTCAGATTTAGGTGGTTGCATAGATTCTTTAATATAAGCTATTTCCGCTTCCGTATCTAATCTTGGGAAAATAGGTGTTGGCTTTTCAGTAACTAATATTGGTTCAGTAAGTGCACCGTAGCTTTCAAGACTTTCTAATTGCGATAATTTAGGGTCATTCATGTTAAGTTGTTTGAAAACCTCTCTTGGTGCATGTGTTAAGAATGGTTGCAGTAAAACAGCTGAAAAACGAATGTTCTCAACTAGATGTGCCATTACATTACCAAGCATGTCACGTTGATCCTCATCTTTAGCTAATACCCATGGTTGAGTTTCATCAATATATTTATTCGTACGGCTAATAAATTTCCAAACCGTTGATAATGCTACAGAGAATTGTAAACTTTCCATATTTTCATTAAAGTTTTTAACTGTTTCAAGTGCCATCGCTTCCATATCTTCATCAAGTTCATGTTTAGGACCTTGATATGCTGGTAACTCACCTTGGAAATATTTATTTATCATTGAAATTGTACGATTAACCAAGTTACCTAGGTCATTCGCTAAATCATAATTCGTGCGTTCAACGAAAGCTTCTGGAGTGAATACTCCATCTGAACCAAACGGTAACTCACGCATTAAGTAATAACGCGTAGCATCTAGACCATAGCGGTCAATTAATACATTAGGATCAACAACATTACCTTTAGATTTACTCATTTTACCGTCTTTCATTAAAATCCAACCATGCGCGAAGACTTTCTTAGGTAGCGGTAAGTCTAAAGCCATTAATAATATCGGCCAAATAATAGAGTGGAAACGTACGATTTCCTTAGCCATTAAATGGATATCTGCAGGCCAATATTTATTGAAAAGTTCTTCATCATCTGATAAATAGCCTAAAGAAGAAATATAGTTTACAAGCGCATCAATCCAAACGTATACAACATGTTTAGGATTTGATGGTACACGAACTCCCCAGTCAAATGATGTACGAGATACAGCTAAATCTTCTAATCCAGGTTTGATAAAGTTATTAATCATTTCATTTTTTCTAGATGGAGGTTGGATGAAATCTGGATTTTCATCATAAAACTCTAATAAACGATCTGTATATTTATTAATATTAAAGAAATAACTTTCTTCTTTAACAAGTTCAACTTCATGTCCGGAATCTGGACTTCCCCCCCCTACAATTTCCCCATTTTCATAAACTGGGTCAACAAGTTGTGATTCTGTATAATAAGTTTCATCAGGAACTGAATACCAACCTTCGTATTCTCCTAAATAAATATCACCTTGTTTAAGTAGGCGTTCAAACACTTTTTCAACAACTTGCTTATGACGTTCTTCAGTTGTACGAATAAAATCATCATTTGAAATTTCGAGTTTATCCCATAAACTTTTAATTCCGGCAATCATTTCATCTAAATATTCTAATTCAGTTTTACCAGCTTTTTGAGCTTTTTCTTGAATTTTTTGGCCATGTTCATCTGTACCTGTTAAATAACGAACATCATACCCTTGCATTCTTTTATAGCGCGCAATAACGTCGCCTGCGACAGTAGAGTATGCATGACCGATGTGTAAGTTCCCACTTGGATAATAAATTGGGGTAGTTATATAAAATGTATCTTTAGCCATCACTGGTCCTCCTCATTAATTACATAATAAATGATATCTAAATTTATTTTTCTTTTCAATGAAGTAGCGCACTACTATGTATCAACTTTCACATTCTCTCATCATTTGAAAATGAATTGTCATCATCTTTACTACAATACCATAAAATCGGTGTTTTATGGTGGCTTTCACGTGAATTCATCACTAATTAAATACATGTAGAACATAATAATTTTTATTCTACATCATGATATATATTGTATACTTCTCCAGTTTTCATTCCACGATCTAGCGCTACTGACTTAATTGCTTTCTTCGGTTTTAATTGATCTCTTTCAATATAATATTCAACATGTTCTTTAATACTTAATTCCTCAAACCATGAGTGATTGACTAAAGGACGTGCGCCTTCAATTAGAATCACAAATTCACCTTTTAGTGGAATGTCACCACTTTGAATCATTTCTAGCATGTGCTCAACTGGTAAAGTCATAAGTTGCTCAAATCTTTTAGTCAGTTCTCTGCCTATAGCTATTTTTCTCATATTATCAACTTTAGCTATTGCTTTAAGTGTGTCAGTAACACGATGTGGAGATTCATATAAAATCAAAGTACTATATTGATACATTCTCTCTTGCAATACATCTAATTTTTCTTTCTCTTTTCTAGGTAAAAAGCCTAAAAATGTATATGTAAAAGAAGGAAGACCACTTGCCATTAGTGCTGTTAAACCTGCATTAGGTCCAGGGATTGTTTCTACATTTATATTCTGGTTACGTGCTTCAACAACTAACTCATATCCTGGATCACTTATAAGCGGTAACCCCGCATCTGAAACTAAAGCTATATTTAAACCAGAAATGAGTTGCTCAATTAAATACTCTGTTTGTTGTTCTTTGTTATGTTCATGGTACGATTTTAAAGGTGTTTCAATCTCGTAATGGTCACATAACTTTCGTGTCACTCTAGTATCTTCACATGCAATCATATCTACATTTTTTAATGTGTCTACCGCACGAAACGTTATATCAGCTAGATTTCCTATAGGCGTTCCTACTAAAAATAAAGTTGCCATGTTACCCCTCCTCAATCATTTTTAATTTTTTCTTTCTAGAAAATGTTTTAATTTCATACTCTCTTTTTAACGCTTCAGATTTTGTCCCATACATTTCTTGATAAACTAACTCTACCGGACGTCTTATTTTAGTATATTTAGCACCTTTACCTTCATTATGTTTTGCAACACGCGCATTCACGTCTTTCGCATAACCAGTATACAAACTGCCATCCATACATTTAACTATATAAACAAAATGTCTATCCATAATATATGCCTTTCATTTCATCACTATATGTACCATCTTGATTGTAAATATAAAAAGGTTGCTGTATATCTAGCCCTTGTTTCCCACCTTTTCGTCCCTCAACTACAATCGTTTGTGCTGATTTATTAGCTTTACTGTATACAAAAGTGAGTTTCTTAGGTTCAATTTTACCATTTCTCATTTCAGTTAAGACATCCATAAGCCTATCCGCACGATGTACGACGATAAATCGTCCACCTTCCTTAAGCAAATGCCGTGCAGCTTTAACGCAATCAGTGAAATCACACATTACCTCATGACGTGCTATTTTATGCGCTTCTTTTTGATGTTGATTCAGTTGATTCACTTTAAAATAAGGTGGATTACATGTGACTAAAGTATATTGAGAAGGTTTGAAGGCGTCATATACATTGTTCAAATCCATCAGATACATTGTAAGTCTCTCATCTAAGCTATTGTGTACAAAACTGCGACGAGCCATTTCTACTAATTGGTCTTGGATTTCAATGGCTTCTATCTTTTGATTGCACTTTGCGGCTAATAGCAAAGGTATAACTCCGTTTCCAGAACATAAGTCCATGATTCGATCGTTTTTTCTAACTTCAGTCAAATGTCCTAATAACAGTGCATCTGTTGAAAAAGAAAACACATCATCATTTTGAATAATCTCATACCCCTCTTTAATTAAACAATCTAATCTCTCATTTTCTTTAAGCATACTTTTACTCCTAAAAAAAGGATGTCATTATAGCATGATTTTCTTTTCATACATATAATACACCCTTAAATTTAATCATATCGACCTTTCAAAACATTAATCACTTAATACATTTAAACACAGTAGGCAATCTTCTCCGTGTCTGTGTTTTCCAAACAATTCGCCTTTACATATATGAAATCCTTCTCGATATAACATAGCTAAATTATCTTTACTTGGAGAAGGCGTTTTAACGTGCTTTGAATGACTTCTTTCTTCATTGTTAGATTCTGACTGCTCGTCTTTCTCCATCAATCTTTTTAGATTATCATTTTCAACTTGCAACGCCACATTCTCTTCAACAAGTTCAACAGCTAAATCTTTGAGTTCAGTCATATCGTTCGTTAATTGTCCTACATTTCGTTCAAGTCGCATTAATCTCTCGAATAATTCATTTCTATTCAAAGGTCGCTAAACCTCCTTAGTTAAACGCTTCAATTTCTTCCATTTTGTACTCTAATGGTTGTTCAAGTCCTTCTATTTTTACTTGCATTGAAATATCTAAAATATTTAAACCTATAACTTTTCCACTTCCATCAGGAGTTTGAACTAACTCACCAACATCGGGCAACTGTGCTCTTGCTTCTTCGTAATAATCATTTTCATATTTCAAACAACACATTAATCGCCCACATGCTCCTGAAATTTTAGTTGGATTTAATGATAGGTTTTGATCCTTAGCCATTTTAATAGATACAGGTTCAAAGTCACCTAAAAATGTTGAACAACAAAGCGAACGACCGCATGGCCCAATACCACCTAATAACTTCGCTTCATCTCTTACGCCAATTTGTCGTAATTCAATTCTTGTTTTTAAATTTTGTGCCAATACCTTAACTAATTTTCGAAAATCAATACGATCATCTGCAGTAAAATTGAAAATAACCTTCGACTTATCTAGTGTGTATTCACAATTTACTAAACGCATATCCAAATTTTGTTCCTTTACCACTCTCTTACAAAGTTCTAAAGCCTGTTTTGCGTCGCGCTCATTATTATAATATTGTTCTTCATCTTCTTCATTGACTACTCGAATAATTTCTTTTAAAGGTAAAGTAACATCTTCATTAGCGACATCTTTCGGCGGGAATTTTACAATACCTATTTCAATGCCTCGTTTAGACCCAACGACCACCCAATCGCCAACGTTCACATTTAGTTGGTTAGGCGCATAATATTCCAATTTCCCTGCTTTTTGAAACTGAACACCTACAACATTTGGCATCTCATCTCACACCTCTTATTACTATTTGTTCAAATACGAGTGTTGGATTAACGTTTTGGTTTAATTTCTTATGAGCTTCAGTCAGTTGGTCATACATCAGAGTCATTTGATTAAACGTTAAACTTTCCGCGTATTTTTTCATTTCCACACTCAAATCACTATATATAAAATGATTATCTATATTTACTTTTGCATGCATCATGTCTTCAAAAAAACCATTTACTGCTGCTAATGTTAACAATTGTAATTTGCGATTCTTAGCCTGTTTAAGCAAATCAATAATACCAATCATCGCCATTGGTTTATTAGATAAAATAAGTTCACACCAACGGATAACTGACTTTCTTAAAGCAGTTAAATCATATTCTTCATTCAATGCTATTGCTGTCTCAACTTGAGTTGTGTATGTACTTATCATTTCAGCAACAGGTTTAGTTAGTGATGCTTCAACCAATCGCTCAATAAACTGTTTTCTATCAATTGGCTTAAAATAAACATGTTGACACCTAGAATGTATCGTATCCAAGATTTGTTCTGGTTTAGTCGATAATAAAATCGCGATTGTATTCTCTGGTGGTTCTTCTAAAAATTTTAGTATACTATTTTCACCTTGAACAGTTAATTTTTCAAAATCTTCGATAATATACACTTTATAGCGTCCATCAATCGGCAATTGATTCATATAGTGTACGAGTCTTTCTATTTGTTCTTTCTTAATCGTGTTCTCATCAGAAGAAACATACATGAAATCAGGATGATTAAATGTATCAACTTTCAGTTCGCACTGGCTATCCTCTGCACACAAAATCAACTTAGCAAAGTTAATAGCTACATGTTTCATAGTTTGAGCATCGTCACCCTCAAATAAATAAGCGTGTGATAACTTATTTGAATGATATGCATGAGCTAACTGTTGTTGTTCATCCATGATTGACGACTCCTTCTTAATTTCTTATATAAAAAAAGACTACTCAAAAATTAGCTTGAGATTGTAGACATCTTACTTCAATCAAATTTAACAATGCGAACAGTAATCCTTTACATTAATACATATAATAACGAATTTCAATGCTATAACTCAAAGGATAAACCATGTTTTGAATGAATATGACCTCAATCCTAAGCTACATTTCAAAGCAGCCCAACATTGTAATTAAAATAATTACTATTTCATAACTGAATTGATTCCAGTACAGTCGCTATTAATCAGCTCTTCAACTTACATACACTTGATTTAACGACCATTTATTTCTATTTAAAATTGGTGAAAGGCCTCGATTGGCATAACAAATACTGTTGCTCCACCTACTTCAACTTCAACTGGATATGGAATATATGAATCAGCACTACCACCCATTGGAGTAATTGGAGAAACAAGTTGTTCTCTATTACCACAAGTGTTATCAATAACCGTTAATAGTTCTTCAACACGTTCATCATTAACACCACATAAGAATGTAGTATTACCGGCTCTTAAAAATCCGCCTGTAGTAGCCAATTTAGTTGCTCTAAAATTATTTTTTACGAGTTGGTCTGAAAGTTCTTGACTATCTTGATCTTGGACGATCGCTATAATCATCTTCATTTTATAACACCTCTTATTAATATTATATCACATATTTTTTAAATATTTGATGATAGATTGGTAAGCTTCCTCAACAACATTTTCCAAATCCTGATCCGCATTTACTTTAACAAAACGTTCAGGATCGCTATCGATGACTCTCTGATAACCTTCAATCACTTTCTCATGAAACGCCTTATCTTCCTGATCTAAACGGTTTTGATTACGTTGATTTTTAAGGATACGTTGATGTCCTACTTCAGCACTTACATCTAAATAAATAGTTAAGTCAGGATACAATCCATTTATTGCAAATTCATTTAAAGTTTTCACTTCTTCAATACCTATACCCCTTGCATATCCTTGATAAGCTAAAGAACTATCAATATATCTATCACATAGTACAATTTTATCTTTTTTTAATGCCGGGATAACTTTTTCAACAAGGTGCTCACGTCTTGAGGCTGCAAACAACATCGCCTCAGTTCGAATATCCATGTTATTTCCCTCTAATACAACTCTACGTATTTCTTCTCCTGTAGGAACTCCACCAGGTTCACGAGTTGTAATAACATCCATATCTGTAGCTAATTTTTGACTTACTTTCGATATTACAGAGGTTTTTCCTGCTCCTTCAGGCCCTTCAAACGTTATAAAAGCTGACATTTTATTCATCCTTAACTAAAAAATTTTGATCTTTCAAACCTTCAACTTTTATTTCGAGGTTTGAATAATGTTGTAATAATTTTATCATATGTGTCGTGATAACTTCTCCTCTAAACATTACTGGTATTCCAGGAGGATATGGCACAATATGCTGTGCTAAAACTTCACCTTCCGCTTGATGAATTGCTATCTCTTTTACTTTTGGAAAATGAACTGCCCTATACTCACTCGATGCTAGCATCAAATTCAATTTTTTAGGAGCATGTTCAGCTCGTTCAGGAATCTCCATTTCATTTATTGTTTTAATTAATAATTCAAACGGAAATACGTCATTTTCATGCCAAAGTGGTAATACTAGCAAAATTTGATGCTCATCAACTAATTCAACAAAAATATTATGATCTTCGAACCAACGTTGTATATCATACCCTTCAAAACCATCATAACTAACGACTAATTTAACAGCATCGTCGGGTTCACCAATGTTGAATCCTTTCTTTTTTAATACTTTTATAAAATGTTTTCTCTTTTCAAAGAATAACTCACTTTTAAATTCATTATAGAATTCTTGAGCATATTCCAAACTAGACATAACTAAATATGAGGGACTTGAAGTTTGAAAATAAGATAAATACTCTATTACTTGTGAACGTAAAGGCGCATCTTTATGTATAAATAAAACTGAGCCCATGGTTAAAGCTGGTAACGTCTTATGATAAGACTGAACCACATAATCCGCACCATAATTCATAGACGAAATCGGAAAACCTTCGAGATCAAAATGTGCGCCATGCGCTTCATCTACTAATACTGGAATGCCATTATCATGTAATTTATTAATGAAATTTCCAATATTAAATGTTTCTCCGTAATAATTTGGATATGTACAAATACCTAGCTTATAATCCTCAATCACATCTTCTAGTATTGGTTCTACATATTGACATGTTAGGTTACTTTGATGCATAGCTGTAAAAGTAGCTTGTGCTTTTGCTAAGTCTAACCCATGGAAAACTGATTTATGAACATTTCTACTAATAAGATATCGTCCCTTTTTCTCTGAAAATGCCTGTATCACAGAGAGTATCCCTGAAGTAGTCCCATTAATAAGCAAAAATGCATCATAATCATCGTGTTTTTTAAAATGAGACATACTTTCTAAAATGATATCTTCTGGTTGATGCATATCATCAAGTCCCGTAATTTCTGTCATATCCATATTAATTTTTAGTTGATTTAAATTTCCTATAGTCATGTTCTTATGTCCTGGAACATGCATTGAAATAACTTTATTATCAATTAACTCTTCAAGTTTATTTGTTATAGGTTTTTCCATCTTATCCACTCTTTTCTATTCTCCCAATGCAACACTTCTACCTAATATGAGATAAATCATCATCATGTTGATTAACCCAATTTCTCTTTAATAATCCCATCACATAACAATCTCTATACTCTCCACGTGTATAGAAATGTTCCTTTAATGTACCTTCAATCTCGAAATTATTACTTTTATAAATGTGAACAGCTTTTTCATTTTTAATGTCTACATATAAATATACTTTATTCATATTTAATACTAAAAATGCATAATCAATTGCCATTTTGAAAGCTTTTTTAGCATAACCACGATTCGCAAATTGAGGATCTATAATAATTAAAACTTCACAAGTACGATGTATAAAATTGATTTCTAATAACTCTACTACACCGATAGATACCTCATCTTCTTCAATGATAAATCGTCGCTCAGATTCATCTAAAATATGCTTGTTATAAAGATTCTCCAATTCACTAAGTGATTGATAAGGTTCTTCAAACCAATATGACATAATTGAATATTCATTATTTAAATGATGTACGAAAGGTAAATCCGTTTCCTCTAAAGCTCTTATAATCATATTAATGCTCCTCAAAAATTTACTCATTTACTACTAGTGTATTAAAAAAGCATAAATTTCTCTAATACTTCACTAATACTAGAAAAATTTATGCTCGTTCTTTCTTTGAAATAATTGATCTTTACTCTTTTAAATCTCTTTATTTTCGCATAAAAAAAGAGACCTTGCGGTCTCGATTCGGCTCATCGCATCCATACGATTTATTTGCCTGGCAATTGGTTCTTAATGGCTTTGGCCATTAAGTAAGTAAAATTAAGTATTAAAAAAATACTTATTTTACTTTAGAACGTAAGTCGGCTACCTTCGGCGCTAAGGTGCTTCCTCTGCTTCGAGAACAAGCGCTCGCATCTTTCTTCATTTGCGTCTCT
>NZ_KV793048.1:0-88257 GCF_001808345.1 Staphylococcus sp. HMSC06C11 | reverse complement strand
AGGCTGAGGTTTTGCCATTAAACTACACCCGCGTGTAGTATTAAATATATGATTTGGTGCGGCCGAGAGGACTTGAACCTCCACGGGATTAACTCCCACTAGGCCCTCAACCTAGCGCGTCTGCCATTCCGCCACGACCGCTGGCAAAACGCATAATTCAACTTTTAATTATCGAGAACAATAACCATTGTAAATTGTCGGTTACATTTTGTCAACACAAAATTAACTTAAAATTAATATTGTTAATTAAGGTTTGTTTTGCTTTCCTTGTTAAGACAACGATATCTATAATATATCATGTAATAATTATTGTCAATGTTTTTCACAACAAAATTTATATCAATTATAAAAAAGGTTGTTAGAAAACAGCATCTGCTTTTAACAACCCTTTTACTAAATATATATTTATATTTTTTCTATTTCTCAAAAACTTTAACTAATTTAAGTTTGCCACCGCAATGCCCGCATCTCATTATTTGAGTGTTCACTCTTTTAATACGTAAATAATTAGCTTTACAACTGACACATTGATATTTGTAATTAGCTCGACTTTCATATGTTTCAGTCGGATTGCAAAACCTTGGTGCGCCTACTTTAGCGCTTAAATCTTTGAAATCTGTATCTCTGTGTTGGTACCCTTTACCAGCAAGGTGAAGAAAATAATGACAAAGTTCATGTTTAACTATTTGAACTATTGCATCTTCTCCAAAATGCTTTAATTGTTTAGGATTTATTTCTATATTGTGGCTTTTCAACAAATATCTTCCACCTGTAGTACGTAATCGTTGATTAAAATAAGCCTTATGTTTGAAAGGTACTCCAAAGTATTTGATAGCCAAGTTTTCAGTTAATCTTTGAAGTTCATTATTATTCATTTGGATCAATCATCGTTAAAGATACTTTGCCTTTATTTTCATCGATATCCAGAATCCAAACATCCACAATATCTCCCACACTTACAATATCCATAGGATTCTTTACAAATTTCTTAGAAAGTTTAGAAACATGGACTAATCCATCTTGTTTAACACCTATATCAACAAATGCACCAAAATCTACTACATTTCTAACAGTACCATTTAATTTCATGCCTTCATTTAAATCTTCAATGGATAATACATCAGATTTAAGGATCGGTGTCTCAAATTCATCTCTTGGATCTCTATTAGGCGCAATAAGTGATTTGATAATATCTTCTAGAGTGGGTTCACCAATATTCAATTGTTTCGCAAGCCCTTCAATATTCACATCACTTAATGTTGATTTTAATTGATCCGTACCTATATCATTAGCGCCTAAACCTAGTTGCTCTAATATTTCATAAGTCACTTCATAACTCTCAGGGTGAATCGCAGTATTATCTAATGGTTCTGAGCCATCAACGATACGTAAAAAGCCTATACTTTGTTCAAAAGTTTTAGAACCCAACCGTTTAATTTTACTAATTTCTTTATTATGTTTAATAGGTCCATTTTCTTCTCTATAATCAATAATATTTTGCGCAATAGTTGAAGATAGTCCTGAAACATATTGAAGTAAAGATTTTGAAGCTGTATTTACATCTACGCCTACTTGGTTAACTGCAGTTTCAACTACGAAAGTAAGCGCATTGCTTAATTCTTTTTGATTTACATCATGTTGATATTGACCTACCCCAATAGATTTTGGATCTATTTTAACTAATTCGCTTAATGGATCTTGAACTCTTCTACCTATAGATACAGCGCTTCGTTCTTCAACTTGAAAATCTGGAAACTCTTGTCTGGCAATTTCTGAAGCAGAATACACAGAGGCTCCTGCTTCATTGACAATGATGAATTGAGCATCTAATTTATATTTTTTAATTACATTTGCTACAAATTGTTCAGTTTCACGGCTAGCTGTTCCATTTCCAATCGCTAGTAATTCAATTTGATAATCTTTAATCATGTTGACCAGTTCTTTTTCAGAAGCTTCGATTTTAGATTTTGGAGGATGAGGATAAATGACGCTTTTAGCAATAAACGTTCCAAAAGGATTAATAACTGCTAACTTACATCCCGTTCTAAATGCCGGGTCCACACCGAGAATTTGTTTTCCTTTCATAGGTGGTTGTAAAAGTAAGTTTCTTAAGTTCTCACTAAAAACATCGATGGCATGTGTCTCTGCTTTCTGAGTTAAATCTCCTCGAACTTCTCTTTCAATCGAAGGCATAATTAATCGTTTAAGACTATCTTCAATAGCCTCTGCAATATAAGGATTTGCTTCATTATTTACTTGAATTAATTGTCGTTCAATGTCTTTTTTAATTCTTGATGTGTCAAATTCTATTTTAACGTTTAATACTTTTTCTTTCTCCCCACGATTCATAGCTAAAATTCTATGATTTGCAACACGCTTTACTGGTTCAGAATAATCATAATACATTGAGAAGATTTCTTTTTCATCTTCTGCTTTTTTCTTCTTAGCAGACACAATTTGACCTTGATGATATACATCTTTTAAAAGTCTTGAACGATATTTAGGGTCATCTGAAACTTGTTCAGCAATAATATCCTGTGCCCCTTTAATAGCATCTTCTACTGTAGAAACTTCTTCATTTATGAATTCTTGTGCTTTTTCATCAACATTCTTATCTAAATTCTTCTGAAGTAACCATTTTGCTAAAGGCTCCAACCCTTTTCTTTTAGCTTCAGTAGCACGTGTTTTCTTTTTCTGTTTATAAGGACGGTATAAATCTTCAACTCTTTGTAGTTTTGTCTGTTTAATAATATCTTTTTTTAAGTCTTCAGTTAGCATGCCTTGTTGTTCAATACTATGTATCACTTCATCTTTTCTTTTTTGAAGATTTTCCATATATCTATATTCATCATCAATTTGCTTAATTTCAACTTCATCTAGACCACCAGTTGCCTCTTTACGATATCTTGCAATAAATGGCACAGTGTTGTTATCTTCTAAGAGTTCAAGAACTGATTTAATTTGTTTCTCTGAAAAAGAATACTTTTCAACGATTGTTTGAATTAAATTTTTGTCCATTGTTCTACCACGCTTTTCTTTAAAAATTTCTTCACTAGTTTAACATAATTTTTTAACTAGATTCTTCCTAGATATAATTTAGAATGCTTTAATCTTTTTTAAAGTTAAAAATTCTAACATATAAAAAGAAGTTCATTAACTCAGTCAATGAACTTCTTTTTATATTTATTGTTTAGCTGCTTCTTGCAACTTTTTGATTGCAGTACGTTGCAAGCGAGAGACATGCATTTGACTTAAGCCAATACGTTCGCCTGTTTCCTTTTGGCTTAAACCTTCTATAAATGTACATTGAATAATTTGTCTTTCTCTATCAGATAATATAGGTAAAATACGTTCTAGAATCATTCTCTTTTCAGTTAAATCATAATTATCATCTTGTTGACCCATAATATCTAATAGAGTGACAGTTGATCCGTCTTTATCTGCTTCAATAGAATGATCAACACTAAGCGCATTATAACTTTGACCCATCTCCATCGCTTCCAAGACTTCTTCATCCGAAACTTCAAGTCGTTGAGCAATTTCACTGATGGATGGTGAACGCTCAAGCTCATTTGTAAGTTCGTCACTTATCTTTTTAATTCTTGGACCAATTTCTTTAATACGTCTTGGTACATGAACACTCCATGTTTTATCTCTTAAATACCTTTTTATTTCACCAATTACGGTTGGAACTAGGAATGCTTCAAATTTTCGATCAAATGACAAATCAAATCTATTGATGGCCCCTATTAAACCAACCATACCAACTTGAACTAAATCTTCATGATGTGATTGCCCTTTTGAATATTTATATGCTAAAGATTCTATTAGTTTGCGGTAATGCGTAACTAATTTATCTTGAGCTTGGCTATTTTCATTTTCTTGGTGCTCTTTAATCCATTGGTTAATTTGTTCAGGTGATACATCATTAGCTGATTTCGACTCTTTCGCCATTATTTCGCACCTGCTCTTTTTTAATATACTTAATCATACTGATTGTAACACCAGATTCTTTATAGACCTTCACTTCGTCCATTAATGATTCAATAAGGAATAATCCTAAGCCGCCTTCGCGAAGAAAATCAATGTTTTCGTTATCGTCGTAAGGACCTAATTTTGATTTTGTTGTTTCATAATCAAAGCTTTCACCTTGATCTGAAATAACTATTTTTATTTTATCATCAAATATCTCAAAACATAAATTAATCATACCGGTTTCAGTATTTTGTTTATAAGCATGTTTTACAGCGTTAGTCACTGCCTCACTTACAGCAATTTTAGAATCTTCAATATCGTCATAAGATGCTCCAGCTCTTGAGAATACACCAGATAATGTTAAACGTATTAAACTTACGTATTCCGCAGAGGCTGGTAACCGCATTTCAATGTAATCTTGTCTTGATTGCATGTTATTCAACCTCCGTTCCTTCATTAACATGCATTAAATCTTTCAAACCGGTAATATCAAATAATCTACTGATTCGATCAGAAACACCTAATATATATAAATCTTTATCATTTTGGTTTAATGCTTTTAACGTTCCTACAAATAAACCTAATCCTGTAGAGTCCATGTAACTTACGTTAGCTAAATTAACATGAATGTCATGAGTCCCTTCTTGTCGCATTGGTACAAGTACCTCTTCTAATTCAGGCACTGTATATACATCTAATTCTCCGCCAACTTTAACTTCATAATAATCGTCATGAGTTACAGTTTCTATATTAAGATTCATTCGATACACTCCTAGTCTTTATCAAATCTGCTTCATTTCTACATTTGTGTTCAAAAATATGTATACCCTACGACTTGAAACTTTAATCTATATTAGTTAAATTAATTTACTCTTTTTATAATTAAAATTGTCATATCGTCTTTTCTACTAGGGTTTTGAACTTTTAAAATTCCTTCATAAATAATTTGAACTATATCTTGTGGATGCATATGTTTATATTTTTGTATTAAATTTAACAATTTATCTTTATCGATAAATTCACCTTCTCTATTTCGTGCCTCAGTTACACCATCAGTAAAGATAATTATTAAATCTTCGAGATAAATAGGTATCTCTTGTTGATTATATCGAGTCTTCTGACTTACTCCAAGCACACGCCCACGAACGTCAATCTCTTCAAATTGTTCTGTTTCAGCTCGATAAATATAACCAGGCTCATGCCCTGCAGAACTACAATATAAAAGATGATTCATTTCTTCATACAAGCCATAAAACATCGTTACAAACATATTTTGGTTGACGTTTTTTTCGACAACTCGGTTAAGACGCTTTAAACCATCACTAGGCAATTGAGAGTGACCATATGAATCCATTCCAAATTTAATCATACTCATAGCTAAAGCAGCAGGTATACCTTTACCGATAACGTCCGCAACAGCGAAACTCATAGTCCCGTCTTTATGATCAATTAAATTAAAATAATCGCCACTTACCTTTTGAGCCGCTACGGAAATTACACCGATTTGTATACTATCGAATTGAGGTATATCTGTTTTAAGCATAGTTTGCTGAAGTCTAGAAGCCAAATCAATTTCTTTGTCGTGAACTTGTAATTTATTAACTAATCTTTGATAATCTCTATAACTATAACCGAATCCTCTTACTACCTCTTGAAGGACATCTAATGTACCGAGTATTTCTTTTTCTTCTAAATCTAATTGGTTAATATATGATTTATGAATTTCTACAATATCTTCTGGCAGTATATCCTTTTTAATTACTTCATTTGTAAATTCTTCGCACTTTTTTATAAGTTGTGTTCGGTTTTCAGTAGTTAAACTTTCTTTTACAAGTTCCATATAATCTTTCTTAAATTCTTCCACGAGATGTGCCTCCTTACTTCCAATTCACAATTCCATATGCTTTTAATCTGGTACTTTTTGGAATTCTTTTTTATCTATAAAATGAATAGCAAATAACTAAAAAGCCACAGTTTCTTAATATCTAAAAAAGACTTTAGGATTGGAATACCTAAAGCCGAAAAACTCAAGACATTCTTTTATAATAAATGTATTTACATAATAACTATAATTATATGCTATTTAACTAATGAGAGGTAGCACTAGTCTTGATTTGCAAAAATTCTTGATGTAAGCAATCGGTCTAAAGTTACCTAGTTAATTAAGAGTTATAATTATTATAAAGTTATTGTCTTTAAATTCATTATTTTATTTATGTTAACTACATATAAAACGCTATAATCATTGATGGTCAAAATTATGTAATCCTAGACTGATATCTAGGGCGTTGTCAACTTCCTTCATCTTACTTTCAGACAAATAGGTCAACTTCTCTTTTAAACGTTTTTTATCTAGTGTTCTAATTTGTTCAAGTAAGATAACAGAGTCTTTATCTAACTTATATTTTTTCTTTTCAATTTCTACATGGGTTGGTATCTTCGCTTTATTAATCCTACCTGTAATAGCAGCAACTATGACAGTTGGACTATATTTATTACCAGTATCATTTTGTATAATTACAACAGGTCTTACTCCCCCTTGTTCAGACCCTTGAACTGGTGATAAATCAGCTAAGTAAACATCGCCTCTTCTAATCATTCATTCTTAGAGTTAGAAGTAAGATATGTTTCATTACAATCGCAAGCTTCACATTCGATGGGAAAAGCTTCCGTTGCTAGGGAGAGGTTTAAATCGGCCATTTGTGCATAGCCTTCTTTTAATGATTGTTCAAGACTGTGACTCCTAGATTGATTAAAAGATAACATATGAAGAACCTCCATCTGATTCCAAAAAAGTTGTTATTTAACCTTTAATTTATGTTTATAATAACAAATTTTTAACGCAGTGACTATACTATTTTAACAAATCGTTCGTAACCACTTGTTCTTCATTATGGTGATAGATTCTTGGTAAACGTTTTGATAAGTTACACAATACTTCATAATTGATTGTATGTTGCTTTTCAGCTAGAGACTCAACGGACTGTGGTGAATCTATATGATTATCCATCAATATCACTTTGTCTCCCATCTTCACATCATCAGGCACGCTCACTATAGTCTGATCCATACAAACCCGACCTACCACTTCACATTGATGGCCATTAACATTCACATAAGCACCTTGCATAGCTCTTAAATAACCATCAGCATATCCAACTGGTAGTATAGCAATTTTCATTTCTTTATCAGCTGTAAAAGTACGTCCATAGCTCACAGTTTCGCCAACTTTAAGAGATTTCACTTGTACTATTTCAGTAACGAGTTGAGCACTTGGGCGAAGATGTACTTTGACATTATCCCTAACATATTGTGAAGGATAATACCCATATAATGAGATACCTAATCTAATCGCATTACAAAATTGTCCATCCATTAATAAAGAAGCTGCAGAGTTTTGTGAATGAATGTAATTTGGTTTTTCAACTTGATTAACAATATCTTTAAAAAATTCATACTGTTCATTCATAGAATCCCCTGGTTCATCTGCGCTAGCGAAATGTGTAAACACGCCTTCAAAAACAAGATCATCTTTTTTATTAATTATATCAACAACATCTTTATACTCTTCAACATCTTTCATACCTAATCGACCCATACCAGAATCTATTTTGGCATGTAACCAAAGTTCTTTCTCATTTTTTTCAGGTATATTTCTAATAGCTTCTTTAAGCCAAGCTTTTGAAGGTACAGTAAGAGCTACACGATGTTGAATAGCTTTACATATGTCTTTAGTTGGAATGACACCTAAGACTAGTATTTTTGCATCAATTCCATGCATTCTTAATTCAATTGCTTCATCAAGTGTTGCAACTGCGAAAAACGAAGCCCCATGTTCCATTAGGTGATGTGCTACTTTTACACTACCTAATCCATAACTATTAGCTTTAATGACTGATATAACAGTCTTGTTATGATGTAACTGATTGAATGTTTGATAATTGTTTAATATTGCATCTAAATTAACATTTAAATAGGTTGATCTATAGAATTTTTCCGACATGAAAAGGTCCTCCTTGAAACTACTCGCTTAATACTAAAATATTAATACATTTATTATATAACGCCTTTATTCTAATTTTTCTAAGGTAACTTGACTCATTGCATAATTATCTGTATGGGTAATGCTTACATGAGCTCTAAATCCATCATAGTCGATACATGGCTTACCTAATTCATCGTTATAGCAATTGATATCTTTAAAAGATATCGTCTGACCTAACCCTGTACCCAATGCTTTACTAAAAGCTTCTTTAACAGCAAAACGACCTGCTAAAAATTCAATCTTACGCTTTTCATGAGTGAATTTTTCAAACTTTAGCTTTTCATTTTCAGTTAATACTCGGTCAACTAATTTAGGTTGTTTATATAACACCTTTCTAATACGCTCAATTTCTATCAAATCTATACCTATTCCATGTATCATAACTTCGCCTCTTTAATCACTTTCAATATAGTTTCTATTCATAGTATCTTATTCATCATCGCCGTTTAACATATCATGCGCATCTCTAGTTTTATTTTGTTTAATTAATAACTTTAATTTTTGAGCTTCATTTTTATCTATCAATTCAATTTCACTATTACCACCAGCTGTTGATAGCGTGAGAGTAGCTAGTTGATATCTTCTCATTATAAAGCCCTCATTAATATCGATGTTCTGAATTCTAAAGTAGGGAATGATATTTGTCTTTATGAAAATAATGCCTCTTCTAACATGTACTTCATCTTCTTCAATTGCGTATCTAAAATTTTTATATCGAAATATGGGCATTACAAATATAAAAAAGACTCCTAAAATAACGACTCCAACTATTTCAGCAATGATGAGTGTACGATTATCTATCCAATGAAATTTCAACACATTAAAGATGGTAAATACGATTAATGCAATAGTAAAGATTGTTATCCATAGCAAAGCATTCATTCGCATTGCTTTTAAACCCTTTTTATTCATATAGTTATAATTACTCATGAGTATCACCTCTCATGTACCACTCTTTAAATTCATTAACTTTAGAAACATCTGTGTATTTAAGACCTATTTTTTTATTTTCAAAACCTTTGGCGATTATAAATTTAAAATTGGCCAAATGCTTTCTTTCTAATAAAGGATGCTGTCTAATTTCCATACCTATGACTTTATTGAGTTTGAAGTAGAATCTTTTCATATTAAGTAATGATGCTTTTTGGATAACAATTTCTTCATTTTCAAGGTAATAACCACTATATCGCACATATAATATGGCCCTTATTATTAATAAAATGATTAATAACCCCGCAATAACAAACGACCACGTAGACCAGAAATACCATCCAATAAAACTAGCAATAATAAGGATAAGTGATGGTATAAGAAAATGTCGATGAAAACCTCTTAGTGGCATGCCAGTATGGGCTGTATTAAAACGCATTTCTGGTACCAATGATTGAATCACTTCATAAGCTTGTTGCCGTTTAATAAAAGGTAAAATCATTATACGTCCATTAACATCACTCGTCTCTGCAGAAGTAACAACGTCACTAGTAATATAAAAATGAATAGAAGTATAACCAAATAATCTTCTTAGATATGATTGATGTTCAAGTACACCTTGAAGTCGATTTGTTGGTACAGTGACATTCTTTTTTGTAAATAAGCCATATTGAATTTTAAGTTGATGACCTTGTTGCGTTACTTTATATCCATAGTATCTTATGAATGCGAGACACGTACCGATGATATAGCTCATTATTAAAACGACAACCACTATAGCAATAATTATGAAGAAAGTAGATTTTAAGACATATGAGAGTTCCCCACCTAATTTTTCCCAAGGTATAATGTCCGAGAAACTTCCCACAATTGGAGACAATGTTATTAATGTAATACCAATCGCACCACTAGTCATTGCCATAAATAATAATTGTTTAAATGACATTTTAAAAATTGATTTAGTAGGTACATTTTTCAAGGATTCATTATCCTCGTTTTCATCCTTTTCAGAATCAACATTCACTTCAGCTTGATGCGTTGCATTCAATTCTTGTTGTATGTTTTTAATCTCACTTTCAATCAATTTACTTTGCTTTTTTGATATTGTACTTAGTTCAATACCGTCACTTGGAGTTTTAATAATAAGTTCTACGCCACCTACTATTTGATTCACAAAACCTTCAGTGGTATCAACTGATTGAATTCTACTAATATTGAGTTCTTTTCGCTCTTTATTTAATACACCTGTTGTAAGAATGAAATGATTATTTTCAATCCAATATCTAGTATTATAAACTTTGAAAATATTATAAAAGAAAGTTATTAAAAATATTAATGTCATGATACCTGGCCATAAGTATGAATAGAAATCATCATATTTAAAATCTTTAATATTAAACAGGAAAATAATAATTACAATAAAATTATTTTTAATAACATTAATTAGACTTGTTACATATGAGATCGGATGTAGCTTTTGTGGATCATACATCGTCGTCTACACCTCTCAATCTATTTAACGCTTGATGCTCTATTACGTCTGCCTCTTCTTCTGAAACCATCGGCAGTGAAATTTCATGACCTGCTGTAACTAATTCAATTGTATTTATTTTAAATATTTTTGCTAGCGGATTTGTACTAACTGTAATATATTGCAACCTCTCTATCTTACTTAGTTCTTCCTTTTTAAAGAAAAAAGCTTGCTTCAAAATAATTGAATCGCCTTCAAATTTATAAAAATGGTATTTATATCTCAGAAATGGCCCAACTATAAAGTTTATAACTGAAATCACCGCAACTGTAATAAGTATGTATAGAATAAAGTTCCACCAATTATAAGTAGACCAACAATAATATAATATGCTCAAAATCACTAGTACTACAATTAAACCAATAAAACTAGTGATGTAATAGTACTTTAATGCATTTTTAGGACTGCGATGAAATGTACTATCAAGATTCATATTAAAGCTCCTTTAATTAATTTACTCACATTATAGCATAGAGTGTGATAGGTCTAAATAAAGCTTTAAATCTAAAAAAACCAGCTAAGTCAATAGACTTAACTGGTTAATAACATCATCGATTATTTTTGATGATCGGCAAATGTACGGCCTCTCATTGATTGGTTTGAACCTTTATTTTGTTTATCACGACGTTCGAATTTTTTATTATTTTTCTTTTTATTTGAATGACCTTTAGACCCTTTTGAACGTCTATTTTTATTATCAAATTTGCCATTGCCACGTTTGTTATTGTTGCCTCTTCTTGAACCGCCACCTCTACTATTGCGATTCTTACGTGCTAATGGTTTCTCAAACGTTAACTGTACTTCAACTTCATCGTTTGCTTCTACTAATTCTTGTAGCAATGATGCAACTAACTCAGTGCTGTCATATTCTTCAAGTAATTCACTTGAAATGCGTTGTAAACGAGGTTCACTGTCTTTAGACATCCAGTTTTGAACTTTTTCTTTAATATCGTCTTCACGAGCTTTAAGTACTTCTTTACGATGTGGTGGTCTTAAAGCGTTCATTCGACGTCCATTGACATCTTCAATTTGACGTATATAATCCATTTCAATTGGATTTACAAATGTTACCGCGATACCTTCTTTACCTGCACGTCCTGTTCGACCTATACGATGAGTATAGCTTTCTGTATCTTGAGGGATATCAAAGTTATAAACGTGACTTACACCTGAAATATCCAAACCTCTAGCTGCTACGTCAGTGGCAACTAAAATGTCAATTTGGTCATTTTTGAATTTCTTCAAGACTTCTAAACGTTTAGCTTGAGTAATATCACCATGCAAGCCTTCTGCTTTATAACCTTTAGATAATAGCGCACTAGTTAATTCATCAACACGACGTTTCGTACGTCCAAATACAATCGCTAAATCTGGTTGATGCACATCAAGGAAATTTGTAAATGTATCAAATTTCTCTAATTCTTTAACAATAGTATAGTATTCATCTATTTGTGGATCTGACATTTCATTATTCATTGTTTTAATGATTTTAGGCGTCTTCATAAATTGTTGAACTAAGTCTTGAATTGCTTTAGGCATAGTCGCTGAGAATAACATTGTTTGACGCTGGTCAAATGGAATTTTGTCCATAATAAATCTCATATCGTCGATGAATCCCATATTCATCATTTCGTCAGCTTCATCTAAAATTAATGTATGAATACCATTAGTTTTTAAAGTACGACGATTTAGGTGATCAATTACACGTCCTGGAGTTCCTACTACGATTTGTGGTCCTCTTTTAAGTGCTTTTATTTGTCGTTCAATCGGCATTCCACCGAAGACCGTAACGACTTGAACATTTTGGCCTTTACTAAACTCTCTTAATTGTTCCGCAACTTGCATAGCAAGTTCTCTTGTTGGCGCTAAAATGAGTGATTGTACGCCTTGTTGGCCTACAACTTTTTCAATTAAAGGAATACCAAAAGCCCCTGTTTTCCCCGTACCTGTTTGGGCTTGACCAAGGATGTCGTCTCCTTCTAACGCATAAGGGATACTGTCTTTTTGGATAGGTGTAGGTTCTTTAAATCCCATAGATTCCAGTGTTTGAACCGTTCTATCCGAGATCCCTAATTCTTTAAAATTTTGCAAAATAATTCTCCTTTTTAAGTGTTTATTTCTTAATATACGTTTTTGCATATATGTTCACTTTTGTTTCATCAACTTCTATATAGTACCACCTTAAAAATATTATAGCAATAAAGCAGTTACTTACTTTCTTTGTTTTACTCTTAAATTTTAAATTTATTACTCTTAAAAAAGATAGCGCATCACATGATGTAAGCGGTTAAAATTTTTAAATCATTTTCAACGCAAAAAAACATGCATTTCAACTTACTCATCAACGTTTAGATCGAGAATATTGAAATATGCATGTTCATTTACTTTAAAATATTAAATTAATGCTTCGACTACTTCTTCAAGTTTCATACCTCGTGAACCTTTAACCAATATTTTATCGTTTTCTTTCACAATAGTCTTCAATTCTTTAATCAGTTCACTTTTATCATCAAAGTGTTGTGCAGTAGGCACTTCATTTTGACCTGTGTTAAAAATAAATCGTGCTTCATCACCATAAGTGTATAATACATCAATTGCTTTATTATTGAGATAAGCCCCGACTTCTTCGTGCATAGATTGACTATTTTCACCTAGCTCTAAAACATCTGCTAGAATAAGGATTTTTCGCCCTTCCATACTACTTAGCGTATCGATGGCAGCTTTCATACTTGTCGGACTTGCATTATAAGCATCATTAATGACAGTTACGTTATTAGTAGTCTGGTGACGCTCCATACGCATACCTGTTAACTTAACATGATTAATATTGTCTTTTATTGTTTCATATGACAAACCAAGTTCATGTCCTATCGCAATGGCTATCGTCGCATTTTTCATATTGTGCGTACCTAGGATAGGTAGTGTAAAGCTTTCTTTATCATTTATTGTAAAAGCGATACCTTCTGTTTCTATATCATCAACATGACATACGAGCGTATTACTATTACCTAAACCTACACTTATTAATTTTGCTTTATTTAATTGTTCGAGATGCGGTTTTAGTAATGGTTCATCACCGTCGTATATGAATGTCCCATTCTCTTTAAGACCAATAGTAATTTCAGACTTGGCTTTAGCAATACCCTCTCTTGAACCTAAATCTTGCATATGTGATTCACCAATATTTGTGATGACTGCAATATCCGGTTGAGCAATTGAAGATAATAACTCTATCTCATGGAAGCCAGACATGCCCATTTCAAGAATAGAAATTTCTGTATCTTCATCTAAGTCTAATATTGTTAAAGGCATTCCAATCTCATTATTATAGTTACCTTGTGTTTTCTTTACTTTAAATTCTGTCGTTAAAACACTCTCAATCATATCTTTTGTAGTCGTTTTACCGTTTGATCCAGTTACTGCAATCACTTTAGGGTTCACATATTTAAGATATGCTTTGGCTAAGTCTTGTAATGCTTTAAGTGTATCTTCAACCCAAATGATTGGACCTTCGATATCCTCGCTTAACTCAGTTCCCTTTTCTGAAAATGAAGCACCAGCACCATCCTTTAAAGCTTGTGCAACAAATCGATGGCCATCTACGTTCTCACCTTTGAATGGGATAAAAAGCATATCCTTTTCAATGTTACGAGAATCAATAGTTACACCATTGATAGAATGGCTTAAATATTGTTCATCAATTTCGCAAGATATCCAATGTTTGATTTGTTCTAATGTAACGTTAATCATATTTAAAATCCTCTATTAATCAATTTTATATTTATTTTTCTTTTTATCTTCATGACGTTCTTTAGCGAGATTTATTAATTTTGCAATTAAATCTGGATATGATAATCCCATATTCTCCCACAAGCTTGGATACATACTGAATGAAGTAAATCCTGGCATAGCATTTGTTTCATTAATATAGATTTGGTTGTCTTCTGTAACAAAGAAATCTGCACGTACTAAACCTGAACAATCAGTGGCTTTAAAAGCCTCTAACGCCATATTACGTAATGTCATTTGAACGTCTTGATCTAAATCGGCTGGTATTTGAAGCTGAACTTTACCATCTTTATATTTAGATTTGTAATCATAAAATGCCACATCTTTAACAACTTCTCCAGGCCATGTAGTTTCAGGATAGTCATTACCCAATACAGCCACTTCAATTTCACGTGCTTCAATTCCTTGTTCAATTACAAGTTTACGGTCAAATTGGAAAGCTTCCTCAATACCTGATTTAAGTTCTTCTTCATTATTACATTTACTAATACCAACACTTGAACCTAAGTTAGCAGGTTTCACGAAAACTGGGTAAGTTAATTTATCATTAACTAATTTAATAATGTTGTTCTCATACTTTTCATATTCACTTCTTAAGAAACTAATGTATGGTAATTGAGGTAATCCTCTATGTTCAAACAATTGTTTCATAACTAATTTGTCCATAGAACTTGAAGCTGCTAACACACCATTACCTACATATGGAATATCTAATACTTCGAATAATCCTTGAATCGTACCGTCTTCACCATTAGGTCCATGTAAAAGTGGGAATACTGCATCATAAGAACGTCCAGTACTACCTTTACTTAATAATTGTGATATTTCTCCCGCTTCAACATTATTTAAAACTAATTCGTCAGTAGATTTAATTTCATCAGTGATGTTTTCTTTCTTCTTCCATTCACCATCATTTGTAATATAAATAATATCTATTTGATATTGATCTTTGTTAATTGCGTTTAATACGTTTTGTGCTGTTAATATTGAAACATCATGTTCAGCACTTTTTCCTCCAAAAACGATACAAATATTCTCTTTTGTCATTTCGTTTTCCTCCATTACAATTACTCGGCTTATATGCCATTTATCTGTTTAATAATTGTGATATTTTATTTATTATGTATAGCTCAATGTACATAACGGTCTCTGAAACTTAATATTATCATATTTCTAAAATCAATTGCATTTGATAATCCATCAATAAATCTAATTTTTAGTGACTGTTTTAATTCCTCTACCTTTGAATGGAAAAGAAAACTTATTTCTATATAATTTGTCGACTTGCCACTTTGATATTCTAGCAAATTTAAAAAAAGTCATGTAAAATCAATGTAGACTATTTATTAACCATTAAATTATGATTTTATATAGATTCATGAATGGTTTATGCTACAAATGAATCATTCATATATCATATTAATACGCGCATGATTATAAAGGAGTAGGAAATGAATTATTCATCTCGTCAACAACCAAGCAAACATTGGTTTCGTAAAGTCGACTGGATATTAGTGCTGGTAATTACTGTGTTAGCAATCATAAGCGTAACACTAATTAGTTCTGCAATGGGTGGCGGACAATATAGTGCGAACTTCAGTATTAGACAAATTATTTATTACATCCTCGGAGCTATTATGGCATTTCTCATTATGATAGTTTCCCCTAAGAAAATTAAACATAATACATATCTCTTATATTTCATTTTTTGTGTTTTACTCATAGGATTGCTTATTTTACCTGAAACAGCCATCACACCTGTGATCAACGGTGCGAAAAGTTGGTATAGCTTTGGACCTATAAGTATTCAACCTTCAGAATTTATGAAGATTATTTTAATTTTAGCCCTAGCTAAAACAGTTTCTAGACATAATCAATTTACTTTTAACAAATCGTTCCAGTCAGATTTAATGCTATTTTTAAAAATTATAGGTGTTTCAATATTTCCTATGCTATTAATTTTATTACAAAATGACCTCGGTACTACGCTTGTTATTTGTGCAGTTATCGCCGGTGTTATGATGGTTAGTGGTATTACTTGGAGAATCCTTGCACCTATATTTATCGCAGCAATTTTAGGTGGTGCTAGTATTATTTTAGCTATCATTTTCAAACCTACATTAATTGAAAATCTATTAGGAATTAAGATGTATCAAATGGGACGAATTAATTCTTGGTTGGATCCTTATACTTATAGTAGTGGCGATGGATATCATTTAACTGAATCACTTAAAGCAATTGGATCTGGTCAATTAATAGGTAAAGGTTACAATCACGGTGAAGTTTATATCCCTGAAAATCATACAGACTTTATCTTCTCAGTTGTAGGCGAAGAGATGGGCTTCATTGGGTCTGTTGTGCTAATTCTCATATTCTTATTTTTAGTGTTTCATTTAATTAGATTAGCAAGCAAAATCAATAGTCAATATAATAAAGTCTTTATTATCGGGTATGTTTCTCTTATCGTCTTCCATGTACTTCAAAATGTTGGAATGACGGTTCAATTATTACCAATTACTGGTATACCTTTACCATTTATTAGTTATGGTGGGAGCTCACTTTGGAGTTTAATGACAGGCATAGGTGTCATTCTATCTATTTATTATCATGAACCTAAGCGTTATCAAGAACCTGATACTTTAGATACTGCTAAAACTGCATAATTTACAAACAAAAAAGCACTCACACATAGTGAGTGCTTTTGATCATTTAAGCAAATTATTTTAACTCATGACTTACTTGATTAGATGTAGGTAAAGTATTAATAATATCTAAACGAGATTTAGTTTTTTTAATATTCACACCTAATGATGACAATAATTTGACTACGTTTTGAATCTTATCTGGATTCTTCACTATAATCACCTCGTTTGGATTGACTTCAAAATTATCATACCCCAATTTATACTACTTTACTACATCAATTGTTAAATTTTAAAAAATTATTTACAAATCTATAAATATGCTATATATAAGTAAATTGAACATTACTCTAATAACGCACGCGAAAGCCAGAATCATATACTTCTTTTTCAATACTATTTAAATTCGCAGGCGTTTCAAATAATACCTTTATTTCTCCTACTTTACTATCAATATCTACTTTTTCGACACCAATCATATTTTCTAAACGTGTCTTTAATTGGTTTTCTTCCTCTATAGTCTCAATATTAGCAACATAAACAATTCCATTTTCCATTGTATTCTACCTCATTAATCTTTAATTAATTTTTGAAAAGTAACCAATAGTTCTTCCATCGCTTCTTCTTGTGCACCATTATTCACTTTATTCATAATACAACTTTTCATATGATGATCTAACAATTTAGTAGCCACACTGTTTAAAGCAGAGCGTGTCGCTCTTATTTGAGTTAAAACATCATCGCAATACACATCGTCTTCAATCATTCGATTAATTGCACGTACTTGACCTTCGATACGATTTAATCGTGACTTTAAATTTGCTTTCGTTTGCTCTGAGTGATGTGCAGTTTCATTTTCAGTCACAAGCGTCACCTCGTTTCTTTATTCTTCATCATCGTATTATTCAATAATTATTAAGTCAATTGATTCATTCACTTTTTAAAATAAAACCGACTATGATATTCAACATTCTTCATGCTATAATTGTATAGTTAAAACTTTTTTGAATATCTTCAACGAAATTATGAGAAATACAAAGGAGGTACCATATGTTAGAAGTCTTTACTATGGCGCTTCACCATTCAAATATAATCATTAATGTTATCTTAATTGGCGCTTTCATTTTAAACTTGATCTTTGCATTTACAATTATCTTTATGGAGAGACGTACAGCTAATTCTATATGGGCATGGTTACTTGTGCTCGTATTTCTACCTTTAATTGGGTTCATTTTATATCTATTGCTAGGTCGTCAAATCCAAAGAGATCAAATCTTTAAATTAAATAAAGAAGATAAAGTCGGTTTAGAAATGATTGTCGATGAGCAATTGGAAGCGCTCAAGAAACAAGATTTCTCTAAAGGTAACCATCAAATAGTTAAATTTAAAGAAATGGTGCAAATGTTACTTTATAATAATGCTGCCTTTCTAACGACTGATAATGATTTAACTATTTATACTGATGGTCAACAAAAATTCGATGATTTAATTAATGATATTCGTAATGCTCAAGACTACATACATATTCAGTACTATATCTTTCATAGTGATGGACTTGGGAAACAAATTCTTAGTGAGCTTGAAAAGAAAGCCGAAGAAGGCATTGAAGTGAAAATGCTATATGACGATATGGGTTCGAGGGACTTACGTAAAAAGGATTTAAAACATTTTAGAAATAAAGGTGGGCATGCTGAATCATTCTTCCCATCAAAATTGCCATTAATTAATTTACGTATGAATAACCGAAACCACAGAAAAATCGTTATTATCGACGGTAAAATTGGTTATGTTGGTGGTTTCAATGTAGGTGATGAATATTTAGGTAAATCTAAGAAGTTTGGTTACTGGCGTGACACGCATCTACGTATTGTAGGTGATGCTGTAAATGCATTACAACTTCGATTTATTTTAGATTGGAATTCACAATCTACCCGAGACAATTTAACTTATCAAGAACGATATTTCCCTGATGTTAATTCTGGAGGAACAATCGGCATTCAAATCGCTTCTAGTGGACCTGATGAAGATTGGGAACAAATCAAATACGGTTACTTAAAAATGATATCATCAGCTAAAGAATCAATTTATATTCAATCCCCCTACTTTATACCAGATCAAGCATTTTTAGACTCGATTAAAATTGCTGCACTTGGTGGTGTGGAAGTCAATATTATGATTCCAAGTATGCCAGACCATCCATTCGTATACTGGGCTACACTTAAAAATGTCGCATCTTTACTTGAGGCCGGCGTAAAGGTGTATCATTACGAGAATGGCTTCCTACATTCTAAAGTATTGGTCATCGATGATGAACTCGCAAGTGTAGGTACTGCTAATATGGATAATCGTAGTTTCACATTGAATTTTGAAGTAAATGCCTTTATTTATGATGAGAGTGTCGCACGCTCCCTTAAGCAAGCATTTATTAACGATATGAAAGTGTCATCTAGACTTACAGAAGAAAGATACGAGCAACGCAGTACTTGGATTAAATTTAAAGAAGGTATTTCTCAATTATTGTCACCAATTCTATAATAAATTGAAAGGTCTGGGTTGTTCCTAGACCTTTTTAATATGTGAAGGAGACTATTATGGAAAATGAATTAAAAATTAAACACGCATGTAACTATATGAAAATGGTTCATAAAGATGATCACACTGGGCACGATATCACGCATGTAGAACGGGTTCATACATTAGCAAAGTATATCGCTTTAAATGAGGGTTTAGTACATACAACGATTATAGAACTTGCCGCTTTATTACATGACACAGTGGATAGCAAAATAACGAATGAAGAACAAGCATATGATAAACTTTCTACTTTTCTAGAAACGATTGACTTAACCCAAGATGATATTCAACATGTTTTACATATCATACAAAATATGAGTTACCGTGGTGGGAAAAACAATCAAGCCACATTATCAATTGAAGGGCAAATCGTAAGAGATGCTGATCGTTTGGATGCGCTAGGCGCAATCGGAATTGCTCGAACTTTTCAATTCGCTGGATATTTCGGCGAACCAATGTGGACTGAATCTAACGTGCCATTCGAATCACTACATACTGATAATATTGAAGCATTTGATCCTTCAGCAATTAAGCACTTTTACGAAAAATTATTAAAACTTAAAAGTTTAATGCATACCTCAACTGGAAGAAAGCTTGCTGAAGAACGTCATCATTTTATGCTTCAATTCTTAAAACAATTTTTACACGAATGGAATTTCAATAACAACACAAATTTGTAAATTTGGCACATGAAAAAGCCAGCAAATCATAATTTAATTTGCTGGCTTTTCTTATAACCTATTTCTTATTCTTTTTAGAAACAACTTGCGTATTTTTGCCTTTTTTATTAGAAGACGGATTATGTTCTTTTTCATATTGTTCGATGAAAGGTTGAACTTCTTTTTTAGCAAGTTTAGAGTAATACATATTTGCAAAATGCGTTTGTATTACTAAGAATAAGGCACTGACTGACCAATATAAACCAAGTGCAGATGACGCTTGTAATGAAATCCAAATAATCATGATTGGTGAAACAATCATCATCATGTATCCCATTTGGCGTTGCTCTTGAGGCATCGTTTTACTTGAAACATATGCTTGAACAAAGTAAAGAACACCGGCAATAATCGTAATCCAAATATCTGGTTTAGTTAAATTAAACCATAAGAAATGTGGATGATCAGAAAGTCCATTAACAAGTTTATCTTTTAATACGAAATATAATCCCATGATAATTGGCATTTGAATAAGCATTGGTAAACAACCGAGCATGCTCTTCATCGGATTCATATCATATTTTTTATAAACTTCCATCAATTCTTGGTTTGCCGCCATTTTCTCTTCTTGAGTACGAGCACGTTTAACTTTTTCTTGAATACCATCAACTTCTGGCTTAGCTACTTTCATTTTTTCACGCATCATATGACTATTTTTATAGTTTGATAACATGAATGGTAACAAGATTAAACGTATAACAAGAACTAAGATAATAATCGCTAGTCCATAGTCGTTATTAAATACATCATTTCCTAACCATTGTAAGAGATGTTTCATTGGCTGAACGAATGTATTAAAGAAGAATCCGTCCTGCTTTTCAGGTTTAGAGTAGTCACACCCTGCTAGAAAAACCATTATCCCTAAAAACAAAGGTAGTAACGCTTTTTTCTTCATTTTTCCACCTCTATTGTAATATTCACATAGGATTCATTTTATCATACTCATACTATAGTAGAAAACAAAAAGTGGAAAAATATATTGATTAATTAAAGTATTTACGAAAATGCTTAACAGTCTTGTCAATATTCTTACTTCTAGTTATTGCAGAAATTACTGAAACGCCATCAGCACAGGCTTCAGCAATTGGTTCAATATTTGTTTCATTAATACCACCTATTGCTACAATAGGTAATTCTCCAACATAATCTCGCAATTTTGTAATCATATGAGGACCAACAGGAGCGTTAGCATCATCTTTTGACGAAGTGGTATACATAGGCCCTACACCTATGTAATCCACTTGAGATAAATCCGATTGTTGATACTCATCTAAATTACCCACACTCAAACCTATAATTTTATTTCTAAACTGCATAGCAAAATCTTTAACTTCTTTATCATCCTGACCAACATGAACGCCATCAGCATCAATATCTTTTGCTAACTCTATATCGTCATTGACAATGAATGGTACGTGATATCTCTCGCATTTTCGTTTTAAATTTATTGCTAACTGTTTCTTCTCTTCACCTATTAAAGATGATGGGCCCTTTTCACGAAATTGATACATAGTGATTCCGGATTTCAAAGCCTCATCAAGTACTTGTTCAATGGTTCTATTTTCTGGTATATCTTGAGTTCCACAAATAAAATATACTTGTAATTGCTCTGAGCTAAACATATAAGATTAAACCTCTACTTTATGTACATATTTTTCAAATGTTGTCTCATCAATTTGATACATTTGATCGAGCAATTCTGGTAAAAATGATCCAGGGCCATGGACATGGTTTTTATTTTCAGCTAATTCTGCAGCAATATTGTACACACTAACCGCTTCAATTAACTGTTCAATTTCTGGTCGAGTATTTCTAAATAAGAAGCTTGCCACTACTCCTCCTAAAAGGCAACCTGCACCGGTAATTTTAGCTAGAAGAGGTGAGCCATTAGCAAGTTTAACAATTTGATTATTTTGTGCGACAACGTCTTCCTTACCTGTAATGACAATTGCTGTTTCGAGATTTTTATGGGCCTTTCTAGCAATTTCAACTGCATCAAGTGAACTATCACTATCTGTTCCTTTCATCGTAGTTTGAGAGTCAACAAGCGTAAGTAGTTCTGATGCGTTTCCCTTTATTACAGAAACTTCAATTTGTTCTAAAAATCTCTTACAAAATTGTTTTCTGTAAGAAGACGCGCCTACTGCCACTGGGTCGAAGACAATTGGCGTACCTTGTTCGTTAGCGATTCTCCCTATTTTCATAATACCTTCTTCATTATCATGAGTTAGTGTACCTATATTAATCACTAATGCACTTGCCACTTTGTAAAATTCTTCTGCTTCTTCAGGTGCTTCACTCATTGCTGGACTTGCTCCTAAACTAAGTAACCCGTTAGCTGTAAAATTTTTAACAACGTCATTGGTATAGCAAACAATAAGTGGATTTTCTGAACGTAATCTTTCTAAATTATTCATCATCTAAACCTACTTTCTTTAAATATGCAAAGTGATTCACTGGACCTCTCCCTTTACCAATTTCAGGCGTATGTTCAATACTCATTGAAATAAACGACTTAGCTTTTTCTACTGCTTGATGTATAGAACGACCTTTAGCTAGTTCTGCAGTGATTACTGCTGAAAATGTACAACCAGTTCCGTGTGTATGTTTAGTATCGAAGCGTTTATTTTCAAAAGTATAAACATCGTCCTTCGTAAATAAGAAATCTTTAGCGTTATTTAAATCAGCAGAATGACCACCTTTAATAACAACGCCTTTACTACCAATCTCATTGATAAAAATATCTCCTGCTTTGCGGATATTGTCTTCACTATCTATTTTCAAACCAGTAATTTCCTCTGCTTCAGGAATATTTGGTGTTACAACATCAGCTAAAGGTAATAAGGTAGTTTGTAAGTGAGATTTAGTATCATCGTCCATGAGTGAATCTCCACTCTTCGCCAACATAACAGGATCAATAACATAAGGAATATCTGAATACTTTTTCAAATAACTTTGTATCAGTTCCATTGTTTCTTTAGTCGCAATCATTCCTGTTTTTATAGCATGTGGTAATTCATCATCAAAAACACTATCAAGTTGCTCTTGTACCCAACTTGTTTCCAAATTATGAATGCTCTGAACACCTAGAGTATTTTGCGCGACAATGCTAGTGATTGCTGCCATACCGTATACGCCACATGAATGGAAAGATTTTAAATCAGCCATTACCCCTGCGCCACCAGTGGGATCTGTTCCAGCTATCGTTAATGCTATTTTAGGTTTATTCATGGTTTTCTCCTCCAAAATCCCATTTTTCATCGATATAAGCCATATTAAAGAAATGACGCTCATGTACTGTACTTTGCAAGAAGTTTTCTTTGATTTCTTGCTTTTCTTTGTCAGTACATTCTTCTGTTAAACGGTCCATCAATTGATCGAAAACATCAACAAGTGGATCCATTTCAGTACTATAAAAATCAAACCACTTTGCGGTAATTGAATCTTTATTTAATTTAGGATCTTTAATCGCACGCTTAGCTATAACTGCATAGACGTAAGGACAAGGTGCCATTGCAGCTATAGTGTATGCTGCATTTTCGTGAGCATAAGCATTATAATACATATGCTTAATATAGTGATCTCCACTTGGTGGCCAAACTTTTTCTTTAACAATTTCTTCATAAGATTCATTGATATAATCAGCCAGTACTTCATGTGCCTCTACTTCACCATCTAACATGAATTCAATCTGTTCAACTAAGAATTTTACATCTTGCATAGTGTGAACCTTTGGAATAAGTAAGGCATATAAGTTTGTAAATTCTTTTAAATATGATGCATCCGCTCTTAAATATTGACGTACTGCTTGTTTAGGTAAAGTCCCAACTAATAATTCTTGAATAAAGTTATCATTGTAAATTCTTTCAATAATTGGTTGAGCTTCTTCCCTTAATTCTTGTGAAAATTTCATTAAATAAGCCTCCTTGGATAATAAAAAAACTACTTTCCAACAATGAAAAGTAGCTAAATCTGGGCATAGCGATGCTTATTTGATAAAGACTACTTTCCTACGTTGGTACTAACCAAATCAGGTTATAAGGGTCTGAATCATATCATCTCAGCCTTGTGGCTCCCCTAGTAGTTAATATTTATTTAATTCAATAATTACATTATCAAACGACTCTCACTAAATCAATTAAATGTGCTTCTAAATAAAAAAACCATCTTCTCATATTGAGAAGATGGTTAATAATCATATATTTAAATTATGCAGTTACCCATTGGCTAGCGCCTGCAGTGTTGTATAATTTAACTGCTGCAGCGTCTTGTACGCTTTCAGGAGCGTTAGCTGGAGATTGACCTTTATATTGTTCTGGAGCTACTGAATCCCAAGTTGATTGTAAGAATTGGAATTTACCAGCTGCGCCAGTTGAAGGGTTGATAGCGTGGATGTCGCCACCTGATTCACGTTGAGCAATTTGTTTTAAGTGTGAATTTAAGTTTACTGATGAACCACTTGAAGCTTGGTTTGATGAAGCTTGACTACTTGCAGTGTTGTTAGTTGGTGCACTGTAAGAAGTAGTTGCTTTAGCTTGTGGTTGTTGAGTTTGCTCAGTTTGTGGAGCAGAAGTTTGTTCTGGTTGAGCTTGTTGAGCTTGGCTAGTTTGTTGTTGTGAACTTACTTGGGCAGCTGAAGTTTGGTTGCTTACATCTTGTTGTGGAGTAGCTTGACCATTTTGTGCATAGTTCCAGCTCCAGTGAGTACCATTTGATTCAAAGTGATAATTGAAACCATTGTAATCAAAGTTTACGTTATAAGCACCTTTTTGGATAGGGCTTTCGTTTAATGATTGGTCATTTGATTGAGCTTTTTGAGCTAATTCTGCTTTATCAACGTTTGTTGCTTCACTTGCGTGTGCGTCGTGTCCAGCATTACCTGCTACAACGCCTAATCCTACTGCTAATGATGATGCAATAATTGTCTTTTTCATTATTAAAAATCCTCCTAAAAGTGATTTGTTTTCTTAACTAATTTACAAGTACTACTCTAACATCTGTATAAACAGTGTAGGTTACAGTGAAATAAAAAAAACAAGCTCTTTTTTACACTCGAATTACAATGAATATTAAATATAATTGGAATTAAATTTCTACTCAAAACTGTCATGACAGTTTTGAGATTGTATCGATTCTTAAACAAGTTTGTAATATAATTGAAATCTGTCAGATAATTATAAGTTGATTGAATGATTGATGACTTAAATATTAAAAGCGACCTTACTTTAATATTGGCCGATCAAAGTAGGTCGCTTGAGTATAATTGAAAGAAAAGGATAATTTAATTTTTATTAAAAATAGGATGGAGTTTAGGGAGAGAATTAATTTTTAGATATTAATAATTTCAATGTCGTCTGAATGATAAGTGTCTTCATCGTATTGATTTTGAGAGAGGATTTCATTATGTTTAGTTTTTGGAGACATAAATTTAATTGTTTCTACATATAGTTCGGTTACAAAATGCGTTTGTCCTTCTTTTTCATATTTTCTTGAACGCATTTGTCCTGTTATACCTACTAATGTACCTTGACTAGTATATTTTTCGATATTGGTTGCTGTTTTGCCGAAAGCTTTACACAATAAATAATCACTTGATATTTCATTATTTTCATCTTTGTAATTTCTTTCAGTTGCTACACAAAATGTTGCGACCTTATTATCCTCCTTCTCATAAATTTGAGCATCTTTAGTCAACCTTCCTACTATTACTATTTTGTTTAACATGTGTCACCTCCTTCTTGTAATACATAATAATTGACGGGTTATAATTTGGTCAAAATTACAAATACCCTTAAAATGATAGCTATTTGTAGTATGTTTTTGATATATTTAAAGAAAATAATCATTAATTAAGTTCATAACTGCTTATAATTTAATTTATTGTATATTTAAAAAACAATTGGGATGTGAAATAATGAAAACATTTAAGGCTGTTCGGTTTCAAATTGTAAATGAGAATGGTGGCGTTTCAGAATATGAAATCGAAGATGGCGTTATTATAAATAAAGAAGGTAGTGGAACAGGCTGGTTACTTGAGATTGTTATTTCAAATGAGCACTATGAAACATTTAAAACATATATGGATGATAAACAATTATTAGATATTAGAGTAGTCATCACTAGACCTGCAAATGATCCAGCTTTATTTGATGCTACGGTTAAAAATGTCGCTAATTTTAAAAAATCAATGTCTGTTGTTTTTGAATGTCATATTTATACGTTACGACAAGTCTATGCCGAAAGCTTGCTAGAGGAATTGGTAGATGATGGTTTAACTGGTGAAGAGCTCAAGAAGACCTTTAATCGAATGATGCAATCTAAACCTAAACTAAAAGAAGAAAAATTCGAGAGAAATTAAATAAATAAAAAAAGGAGTGTAAAAGGAACTAATTCATTTTAATTAGTTCTTGATACACTCCTTTTATAATATGGAATAGTTTAAGCATCTTGAATAGCAAATATTAGTTCACAGCTACAAGCAAGTTGACCATCGACTGTAGCTTTCGCACTACCTTTACCTATTGGTCCTTTAATTTTAGTAATTTCTACTTCTAACATTAACGTATCACCAGGTGTCACTTGTTTTTTGAAACGACATTTATCAATACCAGCGAATAAAGCTATTTTACCTTTATTCTCTTCATTGTTTAACATCGCTACGGCTCCAGTTTGAGCTAGTGCTTCAGTTATTAATACACCTGGCATTACTGCGTATTCAGGAAAATGCCCTTGGAAAAATGGTTCATTACCAGAAACTTGCTTTAAACCCACGCAACGTTTTCCCTCTTCATATTCAACAACTCTATCAATTAATAAGAACGGTTGTCTATGAGGGATAATTTGTTTAATTTGATTATAGTCAAAAATTGTTTCCATTATATTAAACCTCCGAAATGTAAACTTTGATGTTTAAAAATGATTTAATCATTAATACGCTTAATATCTGCACCAAGGTCTTTTAATTTTCCGTGTAAATTTACATAACCTCGATCTAAATGCTTAAGTTCAGTAACTTGTGTAGTACCATCTGCAACTAAACCTGCTAAGATCAATGCTGCTGCAGCTCTTAAATCTGTAGCTTTAACTTGCGCGCCTTGTAATTGACTTTTTCCTTCAATTTTAGCGCTTCTACCTTCAACATTAATATTTGCATTCATTCTTCTAAACTCGGCTACATGCATAAATCTATTTTCAAAGACCGTTTCAGTAATAACTTTATGCCCATTTGCTGTAAGTAATAAAGCCATCATTTGTGATTGCATATCAGTTGGGAAACCTGGATGTGGTAATGTTTTTACATCAACAGGCTTTAAGTCACCTTCAGCAGAAACTTGAATACCGTCTTCTTTGAAGTCTAAATTAACCCCCATCTCTTCAAGTTTATATACTAAGCTTGCCATATGCTCTTTGATGGCACCTCGAACAAAGATATCTCCACGTGTGATTGCACCGGCGATTAATAATGTTCCCGCTTCAATTCTATCTGGAATGATTGAATGTTCTACACCATGTAATTTATCAACACCGTGTATAGTGATTGTATCTGTTCCAGCACCAGTAATTTTACCGCCCATTTCATTAATATAGTTGGCTAAATCTACAATTTCTGGTTCTTTAGCAGCATTTTCAATAATTGATTTACCTGATGCAAGTGAAGCTGCCATGATAATATTTTGTGTTGCTCCTACACTTGGAAAATCTAAATGAATTTGAGTACCTTTTAATCCATTTTTAGCATTAGCATAAATATTACCATTTTCTAAATGAATTTCGGCTCCTAGTGCTTCAAATCCTTTGATATGTTGTTCAATCGGTCTACTACCAATTGCACAACCACCAGGTAACGCTACAATTGCATGTCCGAGTCTAGCAAGTAATGGCCCCATTACTAAAATACTCGCTCTCATTTTACTCACATATTCATATGGAGCCTCTTCATTCAATTTTTGAGTAGCATCAACTTTAACTGCATTTTCTTCTTTATTATATGAAACATCTGCATTAAGTGTTGATAAAACATTATTTATCGTCTCTACATCACTTAAAGCTGGAACGTTAACAAGTTTACTTTGCCCCTCTGAAGCTAATAAAGAAGCTGTTAATACTGGTAATACAGCATTTTTTGCACCTTCAACTTTAACTTCACCTGTTAATCGGTTTCCACCATTAATTACTATTTTATCCATCTTAAATCCTCCACTTATAACTCCTATTACTTATTCATTTCCCTGATTAATAAGTTAATATTCATTTTATAATTATATCCAGTTTTAGATATAAATAACAGTTTTTGAATTACTTTAATAAATACTTAACTTGAGTTGAATATTGTAATAAATCGACAATAAAATTACTTACCGATGTACCTATTAAAATAGCTACAAATATCATACAAATTTGCACTTGTAATGCATAACCTTTTTTAAAAAATTGATCTAATCTAACAGAGTTTAGAGCCCAATAGGCTATACAGATACATATTACATGTAAGATAAGGTGTACAATTGCAAATTGACCAAGATAATCCATGTTCTACTCCTTCGTAAGATTACTGTATAACATTGTACACGAAATAACTTAATAAAGATACTTTAATAATTCCGATTGTGAAATTAAAATATTTAATAAAAAAAGGTTCGAAGCGTATATAACGCCTCGAACCTTTTTAGTTATTTTAATTCAGCCACACGTAAACGGTTATTAGCTCGTTCTAACGCTCTTTTGGCTCTATTAATGTCACTGTTATCATCATCATCTTCTAAATGTGATTCTGCTCTCGACTTAGCCAATTTAGCTCTCTCAACATCGATTTCGCTAGCAGTTTCTGCTGTTTGGACGATAATTGATAATTTATGTTGTCTAACTTCAACAAAACCATCACTAACTGCTACATATTCGTTACCATTATGAAAGTTAACTTTAACATAGCCAGTTTTTAATGCGGCAACTGTTGGAATGTGTCCACTCATGATACCCATTTCACCAGCTGTTGTTTGTAATACAGCTAGTTCTACATCTTCTCGTTCGTAGACAGAACCATTAGGAGTGACAATATTTAGGCTTAATGTATTCATTATCCATACCTCCTAATTATTAGACTTCAACACCCATATCTTTGGCTTTTTCAATTACGTCTTGCATACTACCTACTAAACGGAAAGCATCTTCAGGAATATGATCGTATTTACCATCTAAGATATCTCTGAAATCTGATACTGTTGTTTTAACTGGTACATAAGAACCTTTTTGACCAGTGAATTGCTCAGCTACGTGGAAGTTTTGTGATAAGAAGAATTGAATTCTACGAGCACGTTCTACAGTTTGTTTATCTTCATCTGATAACTCATCCATACCAAGAATTGCAATAATATCTTGTAATTCTCTGTATTTTTGTAAAGTAGACTGAACTTCACGAGCTACATCGTAATGGTCTTGACCAACGATTGATGGTTCTAACGCTCTAGAAGTAGAAGCTAATGGATCAACCGCAGGATAAATACCCATTTCAGTTAATTTACGCTCTAAGTTAGTTGTCGCATCTAAGTGAGCGAATGTAGTTGCTGGCGCAGGGTCTGTATAGTCATCGGCTGGAACGAATACCGCCTGAATTGAAGTAACAGAACCTTTATTAGTTGAACTAATACGTTCTTGTAATTGACCCATTTCAGTAGCAAGTGTTGGTTGATAACCAACGGCTGAAGGCATACGTCCAAGTAATGCTGAAACTTCAGAACCAGCTTGTGTGAATCTGAAGATATTATCAATGAATAATAATACGTCTTGGCCTTCTTCATCACGGAAATATTCTGCCATTGTTAAACCTGATAATGCAACACGCATACGAGCACCAGGTGGCTCGTTCATCTGACCGAATACCATCGCTGTTTTCTTAATTACACCACTATCGCTCATTTCATAGTAAAGGTCGTTACCTTCACGTGTACGTTCACCAACACCGGCGAATACTGAAATACCACCATGCTCTTGAGCGATATTATTGATAAGTTCTTGGATTAAAACTGTCTTACCAACACCGGCACCACCGAATAATCCAATTTTACCACCTTTAATGTAAGGTGCTAATAAGTCTACTACTTTGATACCTGTTTCTAAGATTTCTACTTTAGTAGATAATTCATCGAAGCCAGGTGCTTGTCTATGAATAGGATCACGACGTACTGAATCATCAATCTTTTCATCTAAATCGATTGTTTCTCCTAATACGTTAAATACTCTTCCTAAAGTTGCATCACCAACAGGTACGCTAATATCTTTACCTGTATCTTTAACTTCCATACCTCTTTGAACGCCGTCAGTTGAGTCCATTGCGATTGTACGTACTACATCATCACCTAATTGAAGTGCAACTTCTAAAGTTAAATGAAGTGTGCTATCTTCTTTAGGAACTTCGATGTGTAAGGCATTGTTAATATCAGGAACTTCATTATGTTCAAAACGAACATCGATTACTGGACCCATAACTTGAGTTACACGGCCAATTCCCATGTTGATTTCCTCCTTTTAATATTATTCAAGAGCTGCTGAACCACCAACAATTTCAGTGATTTGTTGAGTGATCGCTGCTTGTCTCGCTCTATTATATTCTAATGATAAATCATCAATAAGTTCAGTCGCATTATCAGAAGCATTTTTCATTGCAGTCATACGTGAAGCATGTTCACTTGCTTTAGCATCTAAAATAGTTCCATAGATTAAGCTTTCGACATACTGCGGTAGAATAACACTTAAAATAGATTCTTTGTCAGGTTCAAATTCGTAAGATGACATTTGACCATGACCTTGGCTAGAATCTTCTTGAGATAATGGTAATACTTGCTTAGTTGTTGGTTTATTTTCAAGAACACTAACATAGTGACTATAATAAATTGTTAATTCATCAATATTTTCTTCGCTATATAAATCAATTGCGTGCTTAGCAATCGCTTGAACTGATTTAAATGAAGGTTGATCCGGAAGGTCAACTAAAGAACTTTCGATTTCATAACCTCTATTATTAAAGAAATCAACACCTTGTTGACCTAAAACAATAATACTGTATTCACTACTGTCATTATGTTTCGCTTTAATATCATTCACTAAACGTTTTAATACATTTGTACTATAAGCACCTGCAAGTCCTTTATCACTAGTAATGATTAAATAACCACTACGTTTTACATCTCTAGCTTTAAGCATAGGATGGTTAGAAGAACTATTAGCACCTGCTACTGCAGTAATAGCATCTTGCATTTTTTCCATATAAGGTCTGAACTGCTTCGTATTCTTTTCTGCTCTACGCAATTTAGAACTAGAAACCATGTTCATCGCCTTAGTGATTTGCTTCATCTTTTTAGTCGATTTTATTCGATTATCAATCTCTTTTAGAGAGCCCATTATCTCACCACCTTTTTTAATTAGAGTATTAACGTTGAAAATGTACTCTCATATTTGCAGTTACAATTTTTCAATTAAGAATTATTGTTCTGATTTACTAAAACCTTTTTTGAATTCTGTAATAGCAGAATCAAATTTATCAGCATCTGGTAATGCACCAGTTTCTCTGATTTCATTTAATAAGTCAGTTGCATTTGCATCTGCCCAGTGGTTTAATTCGTCTTCAAATCGAGTAATATCTTCTACTGGAATATCATCTAAATAACCTTTAGTTAATGCATAAATTGTTAAAACTTGATATTCAACTGGTAGAGGGTGGTTTTGGTCTTGTTTTAATACTTCAACAGTACGTTTACCACGTTCTAATTTTTGAGCAGTAAATTCATCTAAATCAGAACCGAATTGTGCGAATGATTCTAACTCACGATAAGAAGCTAAGTCTAAACGTAGCGTACCTGCTACTTTCTTCATAGCTTTAATTTGAGCAGAACCACCAACACGAGATACTGATTGTCCAGCATTAATAGCTGGTCTTACACCAGAGAAGAATAAATCTGATTGTAAGAAAATTTGTCCATCAGTAATTGAAATAACGTTTGTTGGGACATAAGCTGAAATGTCACCAGCTTGCGTTTCAATAATAGGTAAAGCAGTGATTGAACCGCCACCCAATTCATCATTAAGCTTCGCTGCTCTTTCTAATAATCTACTATGTAAGTAGAAAACGTCACCTGGGTAAGCTTCACGACCTGGTGGTCTACGTAATAATAATGATAATTCACGATAAGCTGCTGCTTGTTTAGTTAAATCATCATATACGATAAGAACATGTTTACCATTAAACATGAATTCTTCACCCATAGTTACACCTGAATATGGTGCGATATAAAGTAATGGTGCTGGATCAGCTGCAGAAGCAGAAACAACGATTGTGTAATCTAAAGCGCCTGCTTGTCTTAATTTCTCAACATTTGCACGTACTGTTGAATCTTTTTGACCAATAGCTACGTAAATACAAATTGTATCTTGATCTTTTTGGTTCAAGATTGAATCGATAGCAACAGTTGTTTTACCAGTTTGACGGTCACCAATGATTAACTCACGTTGACCACGACCAATTGGTACTAAAGCGTCAATTGCTTTGATACCTGTTTGTAATGGTTCATCAACTGATTTACGATCCATAACACCAGTTGCTTTTTTCTCAACTGGACGTGTTTTAGTTGCATTGATAGGACCTTGTCCATCAATAGGTTGACCAAGTGGATTAACGACTCTTCCAATTAATTCGTCTCCAACTGGTACTTCCATAATACGGCCTGTACGTTTAACTTCGTCACCTTCACTAATATCGTTGTATGGTCCTAAAATAACCACACCAACATTTGATTCTTCAAGGTTTTGTGCTAAACCTAATACGCCGTTGTGGAATTCTACTAGCTCACCAGCCATAACGTCGTTTAATCCGTGAATTAATGCGATACCGTCACCAATTTGAAGTACAGTACCAACATCAGTTACGGACATTTCAGACTCATAATTTTCAATCTGTGAGCGAAGTAATGCACTGATTTCTTCAGCTTTGATGGCCATCTATGTCACTCCTCTTTAAATATTAATTAGCTCTTTCAAATTTTCTTTGTAATTGAACAAGGTCATTCTTAACGCTACCATCCATAACAGTTGTGCCGACCTTAACTCTAAATCCACCAATTAAATCTGGATTGATTTTAGTGCTAACAATTACTCTAGATAAATGTGTTTGATCTTTAATCAATTGTTCTATTCTTGCTAATTCATCTTCATTTAATTCATAAGTAGATTCTACAATTGCAAAGTCTTGGTTATGGTGCGCATTATATAAACTTTGAAAAGCTCTAAATACATCTTCAATTAATGATAAATGACGATTATCAGCTAAAACTTTTAGCGTATTAACGACGTATTGATTTGCACCACTATATACTTCATTAACGAATGATTTACGCTCATCTGCAGTTAATGAAGGATTACTATCAATTGCTTTTAAACTTTTAATATAGTCGAAAGATGAATGGCTGATTGTTTCTAAATCTTCATAAACTACATCTAATTGATTTGTATCATTAGAGACATCAAATAATGCTTTGGCATATTTATTTGCTACCTTTACCATTATTTATCCCCTGCCTCTTTTAAATACTTTTCAACTAAATCTTTTTGATCTTGCTCTGAAATTTCTTTTCTAAGAACTTTAGATGCGATTAATACTGATAGTTCAGATACTTGATTATTAATATCAGCAAGTGCACGTTCTTTTTCACTGTTAATTTCACTTTGAGCAGTCTCAATCATGCCGTTAGCTCTTACATTAGCTTCATGAATAATTTCTTCATGTTGCTTACGTGCTTGAACCTTAGCATCGTCTAAGATTCTTTGAACTTCATCTTGAGTTTCTTTAAGTGTCTTTCTGTTTTCTTCTTCAAGTTTTTGAGCGTTGATTTTAGCTTGTTCAGCATCATCAATATCTTTATTGATGTCTCGCTCACGTTTGTCCATTACTTCTTTTAATGGACCCCAAGCAAATTTCTTCAATAGCGCAAGAAGAATTACGAATGTGGCAAGTGTAACTAATGTTGTTCCCCATTCGACTCCTGCACCTAAAACGAACATATTAGCTGTTGCAGTCACGGGCTCATGACACTCCTTTCGTAGATATAATCACTAAGCTATAAAAAACAAAACGAACGGCGATAGCCTTGTACAGGCCTCGCCTTAATATGTCTTATCCAGCAAATGTCATGAACGCAATTACAACACCAATGATAGGTAAAGCCTCAACTAAACCAACACCAATGAACATGATACCCATTAATTGACCACGTGCTTCTGGTTGACGTGCTACACCTTCAACTGTTCTAGATACGATAAGACCGTTACCGATACCTGCACCTAATGCTGATAAACCAATTGCGATTGCCGCTGCGATTAAATTCATAATAAATTTTCCTCCTAAGAATTGTATATAATTATTAAATTAATTTAATGTCCATCTGCCACTTTATGTGACATATAAACCATTGAAAGCATGATGAAGATATACGCTTGGATTGAACCAACGAATATTGAGAACGCTTGCCAAGCGATTAATCCTGGAATACTTATAATCCAACCCCATGATAAATGGTCTACAAATAGTCCTGCCAGTAAACCAAGTAATAATTCACCAGCAAAGATATTACCGTATAGTCGTAAACCTAAAGTTAATGTAGATGTAAACTCCTCAAATACATTAATGATTGCAAGTGGCCAGAAAGGTTTAAAGTATCCGGCTGCATATGCTTTAGGCCCACGCATTTTAATACCGTAATAATGCGTTAGTAGAATCATAGTTGTAGATAACGTAAGAGTTACCGTTGCGTCAGCTGTCGGTGATTTCCACCATAGATAGTGATCTTTAGTAACAATAGCAAACGGTAACCCAAGCATATTGGCTACAAAGATGAACAAAATTAATGTCACTGCTAAAAAGTGAAAGTTTCCACCTTTTTTCCAAGCCATGTTACTCTCTATGATGCCTCTTACAAAATCAAATACCCATTCAATGAAGTTTTGCTTTCCAGTTGGTCGTTTTTTAAGATTACGCGTGCATATTAAAGCTATGATAAAAACTAAAATCGCCGTAATGAGCACCATCATAACACTTGCCATGTTAAAGACAATATCGAATCCAAACACGTTCCAACTGACGAGTGGGGATTTGTGATCCATAAACTCACCTCTTTCTTATTTAATTTTTACTCCCTTTTAAGTAGAGGGCGTAATATGATTACAATATAAGAAATCATTAAACCAATTAATACACCTATGATATTGATGTGGTCTTTGAAGAAAAACCATAACAAACACGCAATGATTGCTACAAGATATCTCCATATATTGCCCGTTGAAATATGTATAGCATCTTGTTGTTGTGCCTTTGCTAAATAACTTTCAAAGATGTATGTATTAACCAAAGAACCACATGTTCCTATCATTAATCCTAAAATAAAAGGTCGGGGTATAATTAGATACAATATTCCTAATACTATTAAGAGATAAAGATAATATTGGATATATTGTTTAAAAATGATGTAGAAACGACTCATCTATATGCCTCCGAGTGTCTTATACCAATCATGTAAACCGTTCCACTCATACAATCTAAATGATAATATAGCCTATTGTATGGTGTCAATTCTATTCAAAGTCTTGTTAAAATTTACGGCATTTTTGTCACAAAATATTCACAAAAAGTAACGTAACAAACTTTTTATTTTTCAAAATGATTGGGTTTATCACTAATTAATCCAAAATAATATTTAATATGATTTACTATCCTATTACTTGCATTCCCATCTCCATAGGGATTGTTTGCTTCACTCATATGTTTATAAAGCTGTTTATCGTCTAAAAGACGCTTAGTTTCCTCATAAACAGAGTCCTCATTAGTACCAATAACCCTTAAAGTACCTGCTTCTACCCCTTCAGGTCTCTCTGTACTATCTCTCAATACGAGTACAGGTTTATGTAGAGATGGAGCTTCTTCTTGTATTCCTCCAGAATCAGTCATAATTAGGTAAGCGTGCTTAGCAAAATTATGAAAGTCTATCACATCTAAAGGTTCAATTAACTCTATACGATCATGGTGACCTAAATACGCTTCAGCGAGTTCTCTAACTCTCGGATTCATGTGAACTGGATATACTAATGCTAAATCTTCATACTGATCAATTAATTTTCTAACTGCCTTAAACACGTTAATCATAGGTTGACCTATATTTTCCCTTCTATGAGCAGTTAATAAAATAAATTTCTTGTTACGATGTTTATCGATGATTTGAGAAGTATAATTTTCATTAATTGTATAGTTCATAGCATCAATCGCTGTATTACCAGTTATTACCACATTGTTAGATGATTTGCCTTCATCAAGCAAATTCTTAGCTGCATTAAAAGTTGGGGCAAAATGCAAGTCTGCCATTACCCCAACCATTTGTCTATTCATCTCCTCAGGAAAAGGAGAATACTTATCATAACTTCTTAACCCAGCTTCAACATGACCAATAGGTAATTGATTATAAAAAGCTGCTAGTGACCCAGAAAACGTAGTAACTGTATCACCATGTACTAGTACCATATCTGGTGATTCTTTTTTAATTACTTCTTCTAAAAGAACCATCGATTTTGATGTAATATCAGACAAAGTCTGCCCAGATTTCATAATATTCAAATCATGACAAGGTGTTATATCAAATGTATTTAATACTGAATCAAGCATTTCCCTGTGTTGAGCTGTAACAACAACGACGGGTTCTAATTCAGCATCTTTTTCTAATGCTTTTACGAGTGGTGCCATTTTAATAGCTTCAGGTCTTGTCCCGAAGATGGTCATAATTTTTTTCATCAAACTATCTATCTCCGAATCTATTATTTAGTACCAAATAATCTGTCACCAGCATCCCCTAATCCAGGTGTGATGTAAGCTTTGTCATTTAATTTTTCATCAAGTGTCGCGATATAAATATCTACGTCTGGGTGAGCTTCTTGCATCTTTTCCACACCTTCTGGTGCAGCAATTAAGCACATAAAACGAATATTTTTCGCACCACGATTTTTCAGTGATGAAATGGCTTCTATTGCTGAAGCACCAGTCGCTAACATAGGGTCTACAACGATAATTTGTCTTTCATCGATATCTTGAGGTAGTTTAGCAAAGTACTCTACTGCTTTAAGTGTTTCTGGATCTCTATATAAGCCAATGTGACCTACTCTTGCTGAAGGAACTAAACTTAAAACACCATCAGTCATTCCTAATCCTGCTCTTAAAATTGGCACTATAGCTAATTTTTTACCCGCTAGTCGTTTAGCTGTCATTTTAGTTACAGGTGTTTGAATTTCAACATCTTGTAATTCTAAATCTCTAGTCACCTCATAAGCCATTAACATACCTACTTCATCAACTAGTTCTCTAAACTCTTTTGTACCGGTATGAGCATCTCTAATATAACTTAGTTTATGCTGTATTAAAGGATGATCGAAAACATGTACTTTACTCATTTATAATTTCCTCCAATGTGTTTCTCTATTATTCATATAATGGATATTTTGAAGTAAGGGCGTGCACTCTTTCTTTAGCTTCATTGAGTTTAGCTTCATCGTCAGTATGTTTTAAAGCTAAGCTAATAATTTTTGCCACTTCCTCGAATGCTGATTCATCGAATCCACGTGTAGTTGCAGCTGGTGTGCCTAATCTAATTCCACTTGTAACGAATGGTTTTTCTTGATCGAAAGGAATTGTGTTTTTATTACAAGTAATACCTACTTTATCAAGAGTCTCTTCAGCGACTTTACCTGTAATCTCAATAGAACCTTTAACATCAACTGCAACTAAATGATTATCAGTACCACCTGAAACCACTCTGAATCCTTCATCAATTAATGTTTGAGCTAAAACTTGAGCATTTTTAATCACTTGTTGTTGATATGATTTGAAGTTACTGTGTAATGCTTCTCCAAATGCTACTGCTTTCGCTGCAATTACGTGTTCTAGTGGGCCACCTTGAATTCCAGGGAAAATTGTCTTATCAATTTCTTTTTTATATTCTTCTTTACATAAAATCATACCTCCACGAGGGCCACGTAAAGTTTTATGTGTAGTAGTAGTGACAAAATCAGCATATTCAACAGGATTTGGATGTAAACCAGCTGCAACTAATCCAGCAATGTGAGCCATATCCACCATTAATTTAGCACCTACTTCATCTGCAATTTCTTTGAACTTTTTAAAATCAATAGTTCTAGAATAAGCAGAGGCACCCGCTACAATTAATTTAGGTTTATGTTCTAGTGCAAGTTTGCGTACTTCATCATAGTTAATTAATTCCGTTTCTTTATCAACTCCGTATTCAACGAAATTATAAAACTTACCACTAAAGTTAACTGGAGATCCATGAGTTAAATGTCCCCCATGACTTAAGTTCATACCTAGAACAGTATCTCCCATCTCAAGAGCAACTAAATAAACAGCCATGTTGGCTTGTGAACCAGAGTGAGGTTGTACATTAACATGTTCAGCGCCAAAAAGTGCTTTAGCACGATCAATTGCTACTGTTTCAGAAACATCAACATATTCACAACCACCATAATAACGACGGCCTGGATAACCTTCGGCATACTTATTAGTCAATACTGAACCTTGAGCTTCCATAACAGCTTCAGACACAAAATTCTCAGATGCAATTAATTCGATATTACTATTTTGACGGTCATACTCCTTTTGAATTGCTTCAAAAATCACTTTATCCTGTTTTTCAATGTAAGACATAAATAATTCCCCTTCTTTCATTAAATTATTGATATTTAGCACGTTCGCCACCAATTTTCTTAGGTCGTGATGTCGCTATGGTAACGATAGCTTCTCCAACTTGTTTAACGCTTGTTCTGACTGGAACACATACATGCTTGATATGCATACCAATTAATGTTTGGCCAATGTCAATACCTTTAGGTACACTGATATGTTCTACAACCATTGGATTATCCATATGTTGGTAGGCATACGTTGATAAACTACCACCTGCATGTACATCTGGAACTACATTTACCTCTTCCATAGACAGTGGGTTAAAATCTGCTCTTTCAATCGTGATTGCTCTATTAATATGTTCACATCCTTGAAAGACAAATGACACACCTGTATCCTCTTCAATTTGTTTCAAAGCATCAAAAATCTCTTTAGCTATCTCTAATGATCCAACTGAACCAATTCGTTCGCCAATGACCTCAGATGTTGAACAACCGACAATACACAATTCGCCTTTCTTAAAGAATGACATATCTTTTAATTCAATAAGTAGCTTTTGTAAATCACGCAATGAAACCCACCCCTTTGAATATAATAAAAAGGAACATAGCAAACTTACTATACCCCTTTATTATAACTTATTTAAAGCTTAACATATACTAATTATATATAATTTACTCTGTTATCGATTCATTTCAATTTTTTTCAATAAATCGTAGATATTTTGAAAAGTTTTTTCATATACTTCAAAAGAACATCCAAATGGGTCTTCTATATGCCCCTCAATACCTGCATACTCATTTATCGTGTACACATTTGAATATTGACCGTATTGAGACTTAATTAAATCTTTATGTGAAGGAGACATTGTGAGAATTAAATCTGCTTCTAAATCTTCCAAAGTAAATTGTTGAGCATTTGAAGGCTTAGGTAGATGATAGCTATGAATCAATTGTAATGATTCTTTAGAGATTTTTTGCCCTTCCATAGCAAATAAACCACGTGATTGAATGTCATCGTTTGGCAACAATTTCTTAGCAATACTTTCAGCTAACGGACTTCTACACGTATTACCTGTACAAACAAATATTAATTTCATAATTCGTCACCTTCTATCACTTCATTACCTGCTGCTTTCAACATTCTATTCATAATCGCTTCAGACTGATCCTTTTTTTCAAAACTATAAATATAAGCGTGTTTAATATCATTAGAGCTATCTATAGAGTGCAATACACTATATAAATTATGGTTTGCCCCTTTAATATCTTGCTCATCATCACATAGTGGAATAAATTGAGCATTCTCAGGCAATAAATATTTCATACTAATAGGAAAAATAAATACTACATCATTCCATTTTTCATTATTATCAATTTTGTGAGTTAAATTTTCAACAATTGTTAGTGGCGTATCTGGCGAATAATGTTTATATTTCATCCCAGGAGCAATAGGTTTGTCCTTTTCAAAATAATTAGCCTTTTGAATACTCCCCGGTAAAACTTGTTCTATCATTGAAGTGGTTATAGAACCTGGGCGTGCTATTCTAAAAGGATATTGAGTACAATCTAACACTGTACTCTCAAGACCTTCTTCACTTTGATCCCCATTAACAATTCCGTCCACTTTTCCGTTTAAATCCTGAAAAACATGATCAAACTTTGTAGGTGAAGGTCTACCACTTAAATTGGCACTTGGTGCAGCTATAGGTTCGTCAATATATTGAAGTAACGCCCGCCCTATTTTATGACTTGGCATACGAACTGCAATAGAGTTTAATCCGCCTGTAACTTTTTCACATAAATAACCTGTTTTAAGAGGTAAAATAAATGAAATTGGTCCAGGCCAAAAGACATCCATTAATTTTGAAACACGTTCATCAATTCCATCTACAAACTCTTCAAGTTGCTCCCTTTGATGTATATGAACGATTAAAGGATTATCAGAAGGACGTCCTTTAGCTTCATATATTTTTCTTACCGCATGTTCATTTCTTGCGTTCGCACCAAGCCCATAAACTGTCTCTGTAGGAATCGCTACTAATCCATCATTTAATAATGTCTCTTTAATCTCGTTTAACTTAGGATATTTAACTACATTCTCTTCATATTTTCTAAGATCCCATATTTGAGTATTCACCATTTTCACCTCTTTCTTATCTATATTATGAATTTAAAAAGAGTGGAACTCAATTCAGTTCATTATTGTTGAAGTTGAAGTTCCACCCATTCATTTTTAATTATGTTTAAAACTTAATCCGCATATAAAGATACATTTAATTTCACAAAAAAACGCATTATAATCTCATGAATTCTTTACCATTTGAATGACACGATGCGTTCATTACCATTAATATCTCTAATAACTTTGACTAACTTGTCAGGATACATAGAATTAATTAATGCTTTTAGTTGGTTGCCTTGATTATATCCAATTTCAAACACGACATGTCCTTGTTCTTTCATTACTTGTGGTAAATCTTTTAAAATACCCTCATAGATGGCGTAGCCTTCATTTTCAGCAAACAGAGCATGGTGAGGCTCATATTTAAGTACAGTATCATCCATATCTCTTGCTTCACATTCATCAATATAAGGTGGATTAGAAATTAATCCGTCAACTTTAATATTATTATCAATTAGAGGTTTCAATGCGTCTCCTTGAAGAAATTGAATTTCTTGCTGATGTAATGTTGCATTATTGCGTGCAACATTCAGTGTATCTTCATATAAATCTGTAGCGAGAACGTTTAAATCTGGCTTAAGCAACTTAAGTGTAATAGCAATCGCACCGCTTCCTGTACCAATATCGGCAACTGTATCTTGATGATGACATTGATTTAGAAAATGAAGCATCACTTCTTCAGTTTCAGGACGAGGGATTAGACAATTATTATCTACCTCGAAGTTATAGCCGTAAAAAGATTGAAAGCCTACGATATATTGAATAGGTTCACCACTCAACATTCTATGTAGAGCTAGGTCAAATTTTGCTATATCAGCTTGAGACATCTGTTCTTCACGATGGATAAGATAGTCTGTTCGTGACCATTTAAAAAGGTCCAACAGTAGCCATTCTGCCCTAGTCTGCTCATACCCTTTATCTAATGTTAATTGAATAGCCTCTTGAAGTTTATCTTTATAGTTCACCATTATTAAGTTCTTTCAATTTCTCAGTTTGTTCAGATAGAGTAAGTGCGTCTATGATTTCATCTAAATTACCTTCCATAATCTGACCAAGTTTCTGTAGCGTTAAGCCAATTCTATGATCAGTCACACGACTTTGTGGATAGTTATATGTTCTGATACGTTCTGAACGGTCACCTGTACCTACAGCAGATTTTCTTTGTGACGCATATTTTTGTTGTTCTTCTTGTAACTTCATATCGTATAAACGTGCTTTTAAGACTTTCATCGCTTTCTCACGGTTTTGAATTTGTGATTTTTCTGATGACGTTGCAATAACACCAGTAGGTAAGTGGGTAATACGTACTGCTGAGTCAGTTGTGTTAACGTGCTGACCACCCGCACCACTTGAACGGTACGTGTCAATCTTTAGATCTTCGTTACGAATTTCAATCTCAACATCTTCTACTTCTGGCAATACAGCTACTGTTGCCGTAGAAGTATGTATACGGCCACCTGATTCAGTTTCTGGTACACGTTGAACTCGGTGAGCACCGTTTTCAAATTTTAATTTACTATAGGCTCCACTACCTGATACTGAAAAACTAATTTCCTTATAACCACCATGGTCACTTTCAGAAGCTTCAACAATTTCAGTTTTAAAACCATATGCTTCAGCATATTTAGAATACATCCTCATCAAGTCCCCAGCAAATATGGCCGCTTCGTCACCACCTGCAGCTGCTCGGATTTCAACGATAACGTCTTTTTCATCATTTGGGTCTTTAGGAATTAATAAGATTTTAAGTTCTTCTTCCATTTCAGGTAATTCAGCTTTTAAAGACGCACTCTCTTCTTTAAGCATATCCACTTCTTCTTTATCTGAAGTTTCTTTTAACATTTCTTCAATATCTTCAAGTTCTTCTTTTTTAGATTTATAACTACGATAAACTTCAACAGTTTTTTGTAAATCAGCTTGTTCTTTTGAATATTTTCTAAGTTTATCTGAATCATTCACGACATCAGGGTCGCTTAACATCTCATTTAATTGTTCATATCGTTCCTCTACTATATCTAATTGATCAAACACTACATTTCCTCCTTCTCATTTTCACTTGGAGCCACAATATGATGTGCTCTACAACGTGGTTCGTAACTTTCATTCGCACCAACTAATATAATTGGGTCATCTATTTTAGCTGGCTCTCCATTGATTAATCTTTGTGTACGGCTAGAAGGTGACCCACATACAGCACAAACCGCCTGTAATTTAGTCACTTGTTCACTAACAGCTAATAATTTCGGCATAGGTTCAAAAGGTTCTCCCCTAAAATCCATATCTAAACCTGCAACAACAACTCTGTGACCATTTTTAGCCAGTTGTTCTACAATATTTACTATTTCACCATCAAAAAACTGCACTTCATCTATTCCGATAACGTCTACATTGTCTAAATCTTGGTTTAAAACTTCTCTTGACGTAGAAATATTTATCGCTTCAATTTCATTACCATCGTGTGAGACGACCTTTTCTTTATGGTAACGATCATCAATAGCTGGCTTAAAAACAATGACTTTCTGTTTCGCGTAAATCCCTCGTCTTAAACGACGAATCAACTCTTCTGATTTACCACTAAACATACTTCCAGTAATTGTTTCAATCCATCCGGAATGGTACGTTTCATACATTGAGAGTTCCACCTTTTTTCAAAACATAATCGCTTAATTATATCATATTTTATGAGTAGTTAAATGCATTTTCAAAGTATTATTCTAAATTAAACGACGATACTCTCATTTTACAAACAAATTAAGTAAAAACAAAATCTACTAACATAATAAAGGGTTAAAAAATAAAAAAACTGTCTACATTCCCTATATGGATACGTAGACAGTTGAAATTCAAATTTAGTTGTTGTTTGATTTGAAACCAAACTTTTTGTTGAAGCGTTCCACACGACCATCCGCAGCGGCGAATTTTTGACGCCCAGTATAGAATGGATGTGAATCAGATGATACGTCTAAACGAATAACTGGGTATTCATTTCCATCTTCCCATTCCATAGTTTCTGAAGATGTTTTAGTAGAACCACTTAAGAATTTAAAGTTTGTAGTAGTATCTAAAAAGATAACTTTGTGGTATTCAGGATGAATTCCTTGTTTCATTTCTTTCAGCTCCTTTGCCCTGAACCATCTGGAACAGAGTTATTTGTGAGTTTTTTACCCAATACTGTGTAATTATAATAGTTATCAAATCAAAACGCAACCCTTTATCAAAGATAACTTAGATAATTGGTTTACCTGTCTTTGTACTTTCTTCTGCTGCCTTTTGTAATTGTGAAAAGAAGTCTTTATTATTTTTAGAGCGTTTTAACTTGCGAATAAAACGTTCAGTAAAGTCTGTAGAGTCTGTGAACAAGTTACGTAATTGCCATAATGAGTCAAGTTCAGCTTTCGAGATAAGTAATTCTTCTTTACGTGTTGAACTACGACCAATGTCAATTGCTGGGAAGATACGGCGTTCTGATAATTTACGATCAAGATGTAATTCCATGTTACCTGTACCTTTAAATTCCTCGTAGATCATATCATCCATTCTTGAACCAGTTTCAACAAGTGCAGTAGCTAATATGGTTAAACTACCACCTGCTTCAATGTTCCTTGCTGCACCGAAAAATGCTTTAGGTTTATGCAGTGAAGCAGGGTCTAAACCACCAGATAGCGTACGTCCACTCGGTGGGATTACAAGGTTATAAGCACGTGCTAAACGTGTAATAGAATCCATTAAGATGATAACATCTTCACCTATTTCAACTAATCTTTTAGCACGTTCTAATAATAATTCTGCTACTTTGACATGATGTTCTGGCGGTTCATCAAAAGTGGAGTGCACTACTTCCGCAGATTCAACTGAACGTTCAATATCAGTTACCTCTTCAGGTCGTTCACCTACTAGTAAAATAAAAAGTTGAGCTTCAGGTTTATTTGTAGCAATCGCATTAGCAATCTCTTTTAATAAACTTGTTTTACCTGCTTTAGGTGGCGCTACAATTAAACCACGTTGCCCTAAACCAATCGGCGTCACTAAATCCATAATTCGAGTTGAATAATTAGTCGGAAGCGTTTCTAATAAAATTCTTTCTTCCGGATAAAGCGGCGTTAACGCTTGGAAATGAGGGCGTTTTTTAACTTCTTCTGCATTTTGATCATTCACAAAATCGACTTGAAGTAACCCATAATATTTTTCATTATCTTTCGGTTTACGTACTTTACCAGTTACTTTGTCTCCACGTTTGATCTCAAAACGTCGGATTTGACTTGCAGAAATATATATATCCTTTTCACCTTTAGAATAGTTAACGGTTCTAAGGAAACCATACCCATCCTGTTGGATATCATCAAGGATACCTTCCATGTAGTAATTGCCATCTTTCTCCATTTGAGCTTCCATGATAGCTAAAACTAACTCTTTCTTATTTAATTTACTATAATTTGTTAATTTTAAAGATTTGGCTTTTTGAGTGAGCTCTTTAGTAGTGTTGTTTTTGTATAATTCGTGGAAAGATTCATACTGAGGAGATGTTCGTTCTCTTTCAGGCATAGACTTGCACCCATTTCATTATTTTTTATATTGCGAGACTTTGACATATAAATATTAAATATAGACGTTAAATGAAATTTTTAAATTTTAAGATGTGCGAGTTAAATTTAAGAATTTCAGTAAGCCTTATCGTCTTTATTTTATATTCAAATGTGTCATGACCTTCTAATTACTAGAATAACTATAGCAAATTTTCAATTTAATTACAAAATGAATTTAGAAAATATAACAATAAAAACAAAACACGGAACTAATATAGTTCCGTGCATCGTTTAATTGCAAGTTTTAATTAATTTGTTCAATTATTTAAAATAACCAGCAATTGATTTAACTTCTAAGAATTCTTCAATACCATAGTCGCCCCATTCACGACCTAAACCTGATTGTTTATAACCACCGAATGGTAAGTCAGGTTTTCTACCAGCTTCATTGATTTCAATAGTTCCTGCTTCAACTAAACGTGCTACTTTACGTAAAGTCTCTTGATCTTTACCAATAACGTAGCCAGCAAGACCATATTTAGTATCATTAGCAATTTCAATTGCTTCATCTAAATCATTATAAGTGATCACTGACATAACTGGACCGAAGATTTCTTCTTGAGCAATTGTCATATGGTTATCTACATTGATGAAAATAGTTGGACGTGCAAAATAACCTTTATCAAGGCCTTCTGGTTTACCAGGGCCACCGTAGAATAATTCAGCACCTTCATTTACGCCTTTATCAATATAGTCTTGAACTTGATCGAATTGTTTTTTACTGATAATTGGTCCGACCTGTGTACCATCTTCACGAGGATCTCCTACTTTAACTTGGCTAAATTCTTCTTTAACTGCTGTTAAGAAATCTTCTTTAATACTTTCAGGTATAAGTACACGTGTACCTGCAGTACATACTTGGCCAGTGTTATTAACAACTTTGCCAGTTGTAGCTTTAGCTGCTTCCTTGATATCAGCATCGTCAAGAACGATATAAGGAGATTTTCCTCCTAGTTCTAGAGACACTTTTTTGAAGTCTTTTGCAGCTTTTTCCATGATTTTAGATCCTGTTGGGCCAGAACCAGTAAATGACATCATTCTCACTTTAGGGTGTTCACTTAATGGATTTCCTACACCTTCACCATCGCCATTAACTAAATTGAATACACCTTTAGGTACGCCAACTTTATCAAAGATTTCTGCTAAGATAATAGCTGCAAATGGTGTTTCTTCAGAAGGTTTAAGAACTACTGGACTACCTGCAGCAAATGCAGCAGCTAATTTTAATGATGTTTGATTAGTAGGGAAATTCCAAGGTGTAACTAATCCTGAGACACCAATAGCTTCTTTAACTACTAAATCATCTCCACGTTGCTCTTCAAATTCAAAATTATCTAAAGCATCTCTTGCTGCCGTAAAGTGATTTAATCCCATTTGATAGTGAACATTTTCAGAAACAGATAATGGAGAACCTAATTCATCTGTAATCGCTTGGATAATATCGTCTTTTCTATTTTCATATTCTTTTACAATTTTATCTAACAAGTCTCTACGTTCTTCAACTGAACTATGACGAAATTCTAAATAAACTTTGTCAGCCGCTTCAACAGCTTTGTTAACATCTTCTTCATTCCCGTTAGCTACAGATCCCATCACTTCTTCAGTTGCAGGATTGATTACGTCAATTGTTTCGCCACTCGCACTATCAACCCATTCGCCATTAATATATTGTTTAGTGAAATTTCTCATATTAAATCTTCACTCCTTAGAAAAGTTATGTGTATATTCTATCCTTTAAAGCGTTACTTTAAACATATGCAACACTAAAATGAATTACGCTCAATTCATTTTATATTGGAAATTATAAAGCATCATTTTGCATCTACATAAAAAACTGCTTATAAAGTTTTTTACTTTATAAACAGTTCATCATGTCTTATTTATTTTGAAGAATTTGCTTCTAACTCAACGTATTTTTGTGCCCAAGCTTCCATAGGCTTTAATGCTTCGGCTAAAGCTTGTCCTTTATCAGTCAATTGATAAACAATTTCTAATGGGCTAGATGAAATAATTTGCTTCTCTACTAGTTTCCATTCTCCTAGGTCGGTTAATTTTAAGCTCAAAGCTCTAGGAGTGATCGTCTTTAGATCTCTTTTCATATCGGAAAAGTGAGCTGATTGACTTTCACATCTTGATAAATAATTAATAATTAGCCCATTCCAACTACGACCAACAATTTTGAAGGTTTCTTCAAGATATGGACAGATTTCCATTTGCCTCACCTCACATTTAATATGCTTATAATTGTAGGCATTTCTCTATTGTCTTCCAATTATTAATATAAATATTATACCACAAAACCTTAAATTTCTTCAGTCCAAATATCTGCTCCGAGTGATTTTAAATGTTCAACAATATTTGTATAACCTCTGTATATATGTTTTACATTGAAAATTGTTGTTACACCTTCAGCGATTAATCCCGCAGTAATTAAACATGCACCGGCACGTAAATCACTTGCATATACTTCCGTTCCTTCAAGACGCGAAGGTTTAATAGTTGCTGTACCTTCATCAGCATAAATATTTGCGCCCATACGTTGTAGTTCATCAACGTGTTTAAATCTAGCTGGATAAATTGTATCTGTAACAAATGATGGCCCATTAGTCATAAATAATAATGGTGTAATAGGTTGTTGAAGATCCGTAGCAAAGCCAGGATAAACTAAAGTTTTGATATCAACATTTTTATATGGTGATTGTTTACGAATAATTGCTTTCTCATCATCTATTTGGATATCAACACCAAGCTCTCTCAATTTAACAGTTAACGCTTCTACATGCTTAGGTACAATATTATTTAATACAACTTCTTCACCCATAGCAGCAGCCATACACATATAAGAACCAGCTTCAATTCTATCAGGAATAATTTGATATTCTGAACCGTGCAACTCTTCCACGCCATTAATTTTGATGGTAGTTGTTCCTGCGCCTTTAATATTAGCTCCCATACTCATTAAAAAGTTAGCGACATCTACAACTTCAGGTTCTTTAGCTGCATTTTCAATGACAGTCTGACCTTTAGCATGTACAGCAGCAAGCATAATATTTATTGTAGCACCAACACTAACCATATCTAAAAAGATATTTGCACCTTTTAATTCTTTAGCTTCAATTTTCATAGAAGTATCGCTTGATTCATCAATTTCTGCCCCTAATGCTTTGAAACCTTTTATATGTTGATCAATAGGACGTGGTCCTAATGGACATCCACCTGGTAGCCCAATGACACATTTTTTAAAACGTCCTAGCATCGCTCCCATCATATAATAAGATGCACGCAATGATTCAACCTTATTATTAGGTAACGGCGCATTTTCAATTTCAGTTGTATCTACATCCAATTCTTTGCCTTTTAAAGTCGTTTTAATATTTAAATCTTCTAACAAACTTACTAAAGTTTTTACATCAGAGATTTGGGGAAGACCTTCCAACTTTACATGTCCTTGAGCTAATAAAGTTGCGGGGATAATAGCTACTGCACTATTTTTCGCTCCACTAATTTCTACTTCTCCTTTTAGTGTTTGTCCACCTCTTATTTTTATTACCTCTTGAACCATATGATTTATCTCCTTTGTTTCCTTCGTTTTAAAATTTCACATTATTAGCATTATAAAATAATTTTACTTTGTTTGTAAAATAGTTCAAATCTAATCAATGTTAAGTTATTTTAGCAACTTTACACATAAATAGTGTCAAAGTTTCTCGCTAAATAATAATACTCTAATAATTAATATTAGACTATTACCTCATATACAACTTCTTAATCGTTAAATTTTTGTTTATTTATGATTTATATATCTTTTATTTTTATGTAACATCTGATTAATTTGAGGAAATTCATTTAAATGAATTTCATTCTGATTCAAGTATAGCATAAATAAGACTATTGAAACCTTTGTTCAATGGGCTCAGACTGTAGACAAACCCTTTCACTCATTGTCATTTCATGCATGCCTAGCTCATTTACTAGTGGTAAACTCCCGTCGTTATGCATTTTAAGACCTTGATTAAAAGGGAATTCTATCAGTCTTCATCTTCTAAAATATTCCATAAAAAAGACCATTGAAACCTTTGTTCAATGGTCTATGATAATGATTTATCAAATTATTTAGCTCGGTTAGAAGTTCCGAATTCTCTAATTTTACCTTTTACTGTTTCTTTAATTGCTTCACGAGCTGGTCCTAAATATTTACGAGGATCGTAAACATCTTTATCGTTATTTAATACATCACGAACAGCTTTAGCTGAAGCAATTTGGTTTTCAGTATTTACATTGATTTTAGCAGTACCATAAGGAATTGCTTTTTGAATGTCTTTAGTTGGGATACCAGTTCCACCATGTAATACTAATGGTAATCCAGTAGAAGCGCCAATTTCTTCCATTTCTTTAAATCCTAATTTTGGTTCACCTTTGTAAGGACCATGAACTGAACCTAATGCAGGTGCTAAAGTATCGATGCCAGTCTTTTCAACTAATTCTTGGCATTCTTTAGGATCAGCGTAGATAACGCCGTCAGCTACTACGTCGTCTTCTTGTCCGCCTACCGTACCTAATTCAGCTTCTACAGAAACGCCTCTTTCATGTGCATATTCAACTACTTTAGAAGTAATTTCAATATTTTCTTCGAATGGACTATGTGAAGCGTCAATCATTACTGAAGTGAATCCAGCATCAATCGCTTCTTTACATTTTTCGAAACTTGAACCATGGTCTAAGTGAATTGCAACTGGAATTGTAATGTTTAAATCGTGAATTAAACCTTCAACCATTTTTACTACAGTGTAGAAACCACTCATATAACGAGCAGCACCTTCAGATACACCTAAAATAACTGGTGCATTCTCTTCTTGTGAAGCTTCTAAAATAGCTTGTGTAAACTCAAGGTTATTTAAGTTGTATTGACCAACTGCATAACCGTTTTCTTTCGCATCAATTAACATTTCTTTCATTGAAACTAAAGGCATGAAAGTTCCTCCTTGAGTGCATAAGTGCACGTATTTTTCAAAAATCATTATATCAAAAATACATAGTTAATGCATTCGAATACTTTATATAATATTAATAATTTTCACAATCCTTAGATTTTAAACTGTTGCAACCGCATTCATTTTAACAATCAGTCAAATATTGCATTACTATAATGTATTATTTAAAATGTTTTATTGAAAAGAATGGAGGAAAATCATGTCAAAAATTCTAAATACACAATTGACTGGTATCTTTAATAGGCTTGAAAAGCAAGCATTAGATATACAAATGGCAGCACAATGTTTAATACAAGCTATTGGCGGTGAGGGTTATGTTTATGTTAAAGGATATGAAGATTTAAAATTTTATGAAGCTTTTGTATTGAATAGTAATGAAAAGCTCGAATCAAGCCGTTCACTAGATGACTTAAAATCTATGAGTGAAATTGATTCTACAGATAGAGTGTTTTTATTCTCACCTTTTTACAATGAGGATGTAGAGCAAGACGTTCAACGTTTAATTGAATTAGATGTCGATTTTGTATTAGTTTGTAACAATCCAAAACGTGATGATTTTCCAGAACATTTAATGCATTACGTTAACCTTTCAACACCTAGACCTATTGTTTATACTGAAGATTACGATAAGATTGTTCAACCTCATGCGATGGCATTTAATTATGTATATTATGAAATTTACACTCAAATGATAGAGATGACACGAGATTTAAATCTATAACTTAAGTTTCTACATTTGCGCAAACTATATAATCAGGTATCAAACTTATCGCTATTCATATTAAATTTTCATAAATTTATACACTTCATTATTTTAAACATTAACTCAAGTTACACTTAAAATATAATTGAGATTGCTATAAAAAAATTAGCAATCTCTTTTTTTATATTTTAAAAGTGCTTTATTTATATAGTCTGTTTATTTGTAAAAGTAGCCTCTTAAGAATGTGAAAGCACACGACACAATATACAGATAAAAAAACAGTAAAAAGATTGCTATCAATCTTCTTACTGCTTTGGTTTTAATACTTATTTATCTAAATTTTAAATATAATCAATTAACGATTATTGTTGTTGATATTTAAGTGAAGCCTCAATAAATGATCTAAAGATTGGTTGAGGACGGTTTGGTCTTGATAAGAATTCAGGGTGGAATTGACATGCAATGAAGAAGTCATTTTCCGGAATTTCAACAATCTCTACTAAACGTCCATCAGGGCTTGTACCTGAGAATACCATTCCATTATCTTCTAATTGCTCTCTAAATTCATTGTTAAATTCATAACGATGACGATGACGTTCTTCGATGTCATTTTCAGAATAAATAGATTCTGCAAGGGTGCCTTCTTTAATATGACAAGGATATAAACCAAGTCGAAGTGTACCACCTAAATCTTCAATATCTTTCTGTTCAGGTAATAAATCAATAATTGGGTATGGGGTACTTGGATCTAACTCAGCTGAATGAGCGCCCTCTAAACCTAAAACATTACGTGCATATTCAACAGTAGCTAGTTGCATACCTAAACAAATTCCAAAGAAAGGAATGTTGTTTTCACGGGCGTATTTAATTGCTGAAATTTTACCTTCACTTGCACGGAAACCGAAACCACCTGGAACTAAGATACCATCAACGTCAGATAAATAACTTTCAACGTTATTATCAGTCACTTCGCTTGAATCTATCCATTTAACAACAACATCTTTCTTGAATGGATAGCCGGCGTGTTTTAATGATTCAACAACTGATAAATATGCGTCTTGTAAGCTAACATATTTACCAACTAATCCTATTGTAATCTTACCATCAAGATGATTTACCGTATCTAATAAGTGCTCCCACTCATCAAGTTGAGTTTCATACTTAGCGTTTAATTGTAGACGTTTAATGACGATATCGTCCATATCTTGGTCACTTAATTGGAGTGGAATTTCATAAAGTGATTCAGCATCGCGACATTCAATCACGCTTTCTTTGTTTATATCACAGAATAATGCAATTTTATCTTTTAAATCTTGAGTCATTTCGTATTCTGTTCGAACAACAATTAAATCAGGTTGAATTCCTAGTCCACGTAATTCTTTTACACTGTGTTGAGTTGGTTTCGTCTTCATTTCACCTGCTGCTTTAATGTAAGGTAATAAAGTACAATGTACATACATTACATTATCGCGGCCTAAATCACTTCTTATTTGACGAATTGCCTCTAAGAATGGAAGTGATTCAATATCACCTGTCGTACCACCTATTTCTGTAATAACAACGTCAGCGTTTGTACTTTCTCCAGCTAATAATAATCTTTCTTTAATTTCATTTGTAATATGTGGGATAACTTGTACTGTGCCACCTAAGTAATCACCACGACGTTCTTTCTTTAATACATGAGAGTAAACTTTACCTGCAGTCACATTAGAATATTTATTTAAATTAATATCGATAAAACGCTCATAGTGACCTAAGTCTAAGTCTGTTTCTGCGCCATCATCAGTTACAAATACCTCACCATGTTGATATGGACTCATTGTACCTGGATCCACATTTAAATATGGATCAAATTTTTGAATTGTAACTTTAAGACCTCTATCCTTAAGCAATCTTCCTAGAGAAGCGGCCGTAATCCCTTTTCCTAATGATGACACTACTCCGCCTGTTACAAAAATAAATTTTGTCATTGTCTGACCTCCTGTATAATTTAGGGTTGCTACCTCGTTGTTATTATATTAATTAAAATTGTGAGTAACATGACGACCATGATATGACATGTTTATAGATTTTAAATTACTCTACAATTCTGTTCACTTTAAAATATTTAGTCATTTAAAAATAAAAAAACGCTCCCTCTCACAACAATTGTAAGGGGGAGCGTATCTAGTTAATACACGTGTCCTAATTAAAGGAGCCCGAATAAAATTCTATCATCTTTTAATTAAAAATAAAAGTCCCACTTTAAAGTTCAGAAAATAAGAATTAGTCGTTGAAGTCTTCCTCATCTTCAAATTCTTCTTCTTCCTCTTCAGCAATATCATCATCGTCATCTTCTTCAATCACGATATCTGAATCATTGATTTCTTCTTCTACTTCTTCGTCTTCTGGATCATTTAAAGTTTCTTGATCATCAGTTTCAGCAGGAATATCATCGTCCTCATCAATGTCATCTTCACCTAATAATTTAAGGTTTTGATCTTCTTCATCATCGTCATCAAGAATATCAAATTTTTGAATTGTAGGTGCAATCTTTTCTTCAATATCGTCAACAGAGTACCAATCGCGAAGCCCCCATTGATTTTCGCCGACATTTAAGAAACGACCATCTGTATTAAGATCAGTATAGAATTGAACAACACGATTCTCAATATCATCGTACTCATAACCACCTAGAGATTTAAACTCGTCGATAATATCGTATAAATTCATTGTTGTTTGTTTATCATTTAATAAAGTGTAAGCCATATCGATAAATGACTTCTCATCAACCATTTCTTTTGTGTAATCTTGAATTTTCATTAAAATACTTCCTTTCAAAGGATTTTTCTCTTATTTAAACGTCAAATTTTCATTAATTAATAGTAACAAAAATAAATTATAAATGACAACTACTGATTTAGCAATCACTACTCGTAGTTCAATTGATGTAAACTTTCAGTTGATAGACTAGTAGTTGATATACTTTTCAAATAGAACATAGTCTTCAGCTTCTTCAATAACCACAAAATTACTATTATCACATAAAGGTTTTAATTCATTATTCTCTCCATATAACGTTATAGCCAAAACCTTGATATCATCAAAATGTTTACGAATATAAGTTGGCAATTGTCTTAGAGCACTTTCCGCTATACCTTCGTTACGATGCTCTTTATTAACTTCTATTGCTGAAATTCTCATTCTATCTTCAATCTGTTCAATAGCAATAAATCCAACTTTTTCATTATCTTTAAGTAAATTAATTACATGAATATTAGCCTCATTTGAAGTTTCGCTTTCAACTAAGCGAAGTGAAGAAACATGTTTAGAATCTAAGTCTAAATAATAGAGTCGTTCTTTACCAATAGGGCCTTCCTCTTTAGTAGCAGTGTGCATAAAGCCAGCGCGTTCATAAACGTTCCACGCTCCTTTATTTTCAGCATCAACTACTAGATACAAATGATTAAAATCTGGGAATAATTCTTGCACATATTGAGGTAAGAACATCATCATCTTCGTTCCATAACCATGACCTTGATATTTCTCATTTACTGATAGAGATCGAACATAAACGACATTTTCAGGTGTATCATAGCCTTCATGTTGATAATATTGATGTAAGACAAAGAATCCCACCACTTGTCCCTCTTGATTCATTGCAATATTGGCTACTCTGTTTTCATCATTTAAAGCATCATCCAAAACTGTTTTAGGTAATGAGGAATAAATCTGCTGTCTCTCACTTAATTTAAATTCATTCACTGCTTCACGATACTTTTCTTCAAACACTTGGACTGTAATACCTTCAAATTCTTTTTTGATAAACATTTATTTAATCCCCTATTCGTTAATTACAACTTCTATTATATATGAAATAAATATTGATTACTATTTAGCTCAATTTTCTTTTTGAAAATTTATCTTACAATAGCATTACCCTATTAAGAAATTAAACAACCTTAAATATAAATTTATTTAAATAATGCTTGTTTTTCAGAGATTTTAATATACTATAGTGAGTGACATATTTTTAATGTGGAGTGAGAGTCTAATGAAGGTAGGTATTGATGCCGGAGGTACATTAATAAAGATAGTTCAAGAACAAGGTAATGAACGCTTTTATCGAACAGAACTTACAACAAATATTGATAAAGTCATTGACTGGCTAAATAATGAAGACATTGAGTCGCTTAACTTAACTGGTGGTAATGCTGGCGTCATTGCTGAGCATATCAAAATTTCAGCACAAAGCTATGTTGAATTTGATGCATCGTCCAGAGGGTTGCGTATATTGTTAGAAGAACAAGGTCATCATATTGATACTTACATATTTGCTAATGTTGGTACAGGGACTTCATTGCACTATTTTAATGGTCAGGATCAACAACGTGTGGGTGGTGTAGGTACCGGTGGCGGTATGATTCAAGGGTTAGGTTACTTGTTATCAAATATTACTGACTATACAGAGCTTACTAATTTAGCACAAAAAGGCGACCGGGATTCTATTGATTTAAAAGTCAAACATATATACAAAGACAGCGAACCACCTATTTCAGGAGATTTAACTGCTGCAAACTTTGGGAATGTGTTACATCACCTAGATAACAATTTTTCTTCCGCAGATAAGCTTTCATCTGTGATTGGTGTAGTTGGTGAAGTCATTACAACAATGGCTATTACCTTAGCCCGTGAGTATCAAACCGAAAATGTAGTATATATAGGTTCATCATTTAATAATAATAATTTACTACGTGAAGTAATTGAAAATTATACAGTATTGAGAGGTTTTAAACCTTATTATATTGAAAATGGTGCATTTTCAGGTGCACTAGGTGCTTTACATTTGTAAATAATAAAACAACGGTAGTGAATTAAAGGAAAATAATTTTTTTAAAATTAATTTCCCATTCACTACCGTTGTCATTATTTAATAAGTTAAAAAGTTATTTCGTTAGATAATTTTTGTGCAGATACAACTGTGCCCACGACTCCAGGTTTTAAGTCAATAGCTACTGCTTTATCATCATCACGTAACTTATCTAACCACTCTCCAAAAACTTTACCTTCAATTTCGATAATTTCACATTCCTCAAAATCTTCATCTCGTACCTTAGACGCACGATTTTTAATACTCCAAACCGGCATAATATGAGGTTTTTGATGTTCATCATCACTAATCATGACAAAGTTTTTTTCATTTTTATTAGTTAAACCATAAACTTCATCGTATTTAGCTACATCTTTAACAAATTCTTTAATTCTGATGTCATCAAGTTCTGACATCAACTCATCAGTCATTTTAATAACATCCACTAATTGTCCATTTTCTTCATTATTAACATTAACTAAGATTTCATCACCTTCATCAAATAAATCATCTAATTCATATGTGACGAATCTGTCAATATCAGCTCGAACAACCTTATCATAATCTATAGAATGTTGAGATAAATATGATTCAGCCATAGCTTCATCTGTCCACATAGCAATATAAGATTGTTCTTTTTGATTTAACCTTACTAACTTCTTATTTTTTGAAGCAAAATAAATATATTCGTTTATTAAAATATCCTTGAAAAATGCTTCATATTTGTACGACATGTCAAACCCTCAATTCATTAGTTATTCGTATAGTGTGTCAATTTAAATGTTAAACGACTAATAATTGATAGTCAATCGTGTACAATTAATAATATTATTTCGTTATAGCCTGTAATTAAATCTGGTTATTTCTGAAAATTTCGAAAATATAAATTTTACTAAAGATCTATTTGCATTTGTCGAGTATGACTTATAAACCTAATTCTTTAATAAACTCATTTTCATGCTGAATAATTTCTTTTTTACTTGAACCGTGCCATATACATCCAAATCGAGAATTCACTTTATCTTTGCCATACCAATCGCCATCATAATATGAAAGTGGATAAAGAACACCCTTCTTGATATATTTAATGATTGTATTATAAAAATGTGTATTATCACCGTTAGAAAAATAACTATAAAATTTATGATATCCTTTTGCTAAATCCTTTGCGAGCAACAACATACTTGTTGAACCATTTTGTCTAAAATTCAAATCAATTGCAAAGACGTCATTATTTTTATCTACTAACAAATCAAATCCAGCAACCCCAAAGAATCCTTTACTTACGCCTATCTCCATAATTTCTTTGCCGGCATCAATGACATGCTGAGGTACATCATTAACATTTTCATTCCCGTTATAAAAACCATACTCATTCGTTAGTTGTTGGGCTGTACCTAAATATTTAATTCCCAAATCAGGAGCATAAGCATATTGAACGCAGTAGTTATTAACCGCTTCAATTTTTTGTTCAATTATTAAATAATCTGTAGCTTCAGTGGCTTCTTTAATGCGAATTTTAGCTTGTTCTAAATCTTGATCATTGTAGCAAATCATTACACCATAGCCACCTGCTGTAGGTAAGTCATCTCCGGGTTTAATTACGAATGGATAAGACCAAGACTTAATTCGAGTTTCAAATTCTTCTATAGGTACAATCTCTCTATCAGGTAAATATTTGTTGTTCGTCCATTCAGGTATCCTTGATTTATTATTTAAAGCAACAAATATGTCTTTATTAAGTGCATAATACTCTTTCTCTAAAATATCTTCATCATGTATATATTGAAAATAAATTTTCTTACCATCTTTATGAGCTAAAGTTTGTAATAATTCTTCATATGTCTCTTTATTATTAAACTTGTAAATGTGAGTTGGAATTTGCTTTCCTACTAATTTAAATAGGTATGCTAATTTCTCAGTAACACTTGCTTCATGCACAATAACTGGAAAGCGATTAGCGATGAGTAATTCTCTTCCAGTTAAAAAATTAGATTGATGTTCATCAGGTTTTAACCATGGATTAGAGATATATGAAGGTCTAGATGTATAAACCACATCATCATTGTATAAATCACTTAAAGTCAACATCGGACCATTTACTTTTTCATTCATTATTTAACATGCCCCTTTATATGAGTATGTTCTTCAACAATTTCATTGAATAACTTCTCATTTTCAATTAATTCTAAGCCCATTAAGGCTAAGATTTTAGCTCCTCTTATTAAAGCTTGATCACCATGAACACTTGCAGCCGCTTCTCTGAAACGATGTGTATGCCCTACAAGATTACGTGAACCGATTTTAATATGAGGATGAATAGTTGGAACTATGTGACTCACGTTACCCGTATCTGTTGAACCATAACCGAAGTCATCATTAATGACTTTCTCTCCCATTTCTTCAGCATACTTTTCAAATAAGTCATCTAATTTAGGCGATTTGATAAATTCATTTACACCGTTTTGAATGGGACCAAATTCATAATCACAACCTGTTTGAATGGCTGCCCCACGCGCAATTTCCTTTACCTTTTCTGTTAATACATCTAGTTCTTTACGAGATGTAGCTCTGGTATAAAAACGAGCATGTGTATAATCAGGTATAATATTTGCAGCTTTCCCACCATCTAATATAACGCCATGTACACGTTGTCCCTTTTTTATATGTTGCCTTAACTGTGCAACACCATTGAAATAAGAAATCATGGCATCAAGGGCATTAAGTGCTTCGTCTGCATTTTCAGAAGCATGAGCACTTCGTCCATAGAATTGAATATCTAATACATCCACTGCCAGAGTGTTGATGGTACGATATGTTTCATTACCTGGATGTACCATGAGCGCAACATCTATATCTTCTATAATGCCTGCTTTAACATAAGACGCTTTAGCAGAACCATTTTCTCCACCTTCTTCAGCCGGACATCCTAGTACAACAACTTTACCACCTATCTCGTCTATAACTTGTTTTAAAGCTGTCCCCCCTAAAACGCTTGCTGTTCCAATAATATTGTGACCACATGCATGTCCTAGTCCAGGTAGTGCATCATATTCTGCTAAGAAACCAATTGTAGGACCTGGTTTATCAGACTCGTATGAGGCAATAAAACCTGTAGCATGTCCAGCAATATCTGTTTCTATTTCGAATTCATGCAATTTTAGAATATCGATTAACGTTCTTGACGCAAATATTTCTTCATTTCCTAGTTCAGGGCGCTCATGTATACGATGACTGATTTCAACATAATCATATTTTTTATTTTCTATAAAATCTAATATCTCTTGTTTTGCACTCATTGTACCTAACTCCCTTGAAAACCTTACTAGCCTAATTCAGTTTATACTTTATTCATACTCATTATTTAATGACTATTACTCAAAACTATTACTTAAAGATGAGGAAAGATAACTAACTTTTTTCTAACATACACTAGCTTTTTTCACTTTCCTCAATTTAATTATTACTTATTCTATCGGAATAAATAATTGTTGTCATTACTTTTTAACATATATACACAATTTTCTTACAATTCAAACGCTAATTGCTTTGCTACTTTTTTCAAAATTGTCATTCACATCGAGGATTGTTACAATCAAATTATTGAAATGAACAATAAATTGCGTAATTGCAATAAGGAGGATACAATCATGCCTAAAATGAACGTTGAAAGTTTTAATTTAGATCATACTAAAGTTGTTGCACCATTTATCCGTTTAGCGGGTACGATGGAAGGATTGAATGGAGATATTATCCATAAATATGACATCCGTTTCAAACAACCTAATAAAGAACATATGGAAATGCCTGGTTTACATTCTTTAGAACACTTAATGGCCGAAAACATTAGAAATCACACTGATAAAGTTGTTGATTTAAGTCCTATGGGTTGCCAAACTGGTTTCTATGTATCATTTATTAATCATGACGATTATGATGATGTTTTAAATATTGTTGAAAAGACATTGAACGATGTCTTAAATGCTACAGAAGTGCCGGCTTGTAATGAGGTGCAATGTGGATGGGCAGCAAGCCATTCATTAGAAGGTGCTAAAGAAATTGCTCAAGCTTTCTTAGATAAACGCGACCAATGGAATGATATTTACGGTACGGGAAAATAAATGAATTTAATATTAAATAAGACTCTAGATTTACTTGCTTATCGCAAGATGATCTAGAGTCTTCCTTTTACTACATAATTATTTATTATTTAGAATTTCAACGATATCTTGAGGTTTACGTCCCAATAAATCTTCCAATAAAGAAGAAGATTTATCAAAATCACCATCAACACTTGCTTCAAAAATATCGACAAACATTTGTTTCATTTCTTCAGATAAGTTAGGTATAAATCCTAAAGTTTCTTTATATTCATCGTTACTAATAATTACTCTTTCGATGCCATCTTGTTTATATTCTTTTGCTATATCTTCCATTGTTAATGTGCGTGATGCTGTTAGCTGAGGGTAACGTTCCTTAAATTGCTCATCTTGTAAAATCTTAACCATACCTTCTGCTAAGTCTTCATGTGTTGTCCAGTTTACCGGACCATCTTTAGGTAATTTAAGTTGATAATCTTGTAATCCACCTAAGAAAAATTGCTGACCATTTGCTGAATAGAAACCGTTTCTAGAAGCAATAAAGTTCAAACCACTTTCTTCTAACATTTGCTCAGTTTTATAATGATCTACCATAGGTTGGAAGTGTGATTGAGGCGCACTTCCAATTTGACTAGTATATAATATACGTTTGACACCAATTTCTTTAGCTGCCTCAATCACGTTTTTATGAGCTTCAACTAGTTCATCACCTTGTCCATTTCCTGAGATAACTAATAATTGATCAGCATTTTCAAAGGCTTGTTTTAAAGTTTCTGGCTTTTTGAAATCGCCCTCCCTTACACTTACACCTTTATCAGCTAAGTCTTGTGCTTTGGAAGCATCTCTCACGCTTACTCCCAATTCATTTGCGGGATATACTTTTAAAGCTTCTTCTACTACAATTCTTCCTAATGTACCCGTTGCACCTGTAATAACTATCATTTACATAAACTCCCTTTTATCTTTTTCATTATTTAATGATGCATGGTTTTTCCCATTAAAAAAAAAATAAAACTACAACTACTTAATAGTAGTTGTAGTTCAATAATGAATTATAATTTCTTAACAATACCCATTAATACAAATTGTAATGGTAATCTTAAATAAAGCGCCCATTTAGGAACTTCTTTATCACCCAATGGTAATTTTTTACGTGCCATATAAATATTTGCAGGGAATACTGCTAATAGGAATAAGTTAATTCCTTTCTTCAACCAACTTGCTGGTCTTTGAATTAATAGCATCATTCCAAAGAAGATTTCAAAAACACCTGTAACTAATACAGCTGTTTTTTGTAAAGGTAAATAATCTGGAACAATATTTCTAAATTGACGTTCATTCGTAAAATGTAATACGCCAGCTGTTCCAAATGCGATTCCTAATAGAAATCTTAAGAATTTCATTTGTGTTCAACTCCCATTTCTTTTAAATAACTTTTACCGTATTCTGGTAATTCTACGTTGAAGTTATCCGCAATTGTAGCACCGATTGAACTAAATGTCGTGTCTTGAGATAGTTCATGATACTGATTAATCTTAGGACTAAACATTAATACTGGTATATATTCGCGTGTATGATCCGTACCATCGGCTATTGGGTCATTTCCGTGATCAGCTGTAATAATCACTAAATCGTCTTCTTGTAAGTGTTCAATTAATTCCGGTAAACGATTATCAAAGTCTTTAATAGCTTGAGCATAGCCTTCTTTATCTCGTCGGTGACCATAAAGCGCATCAAAGTCTACTAAATTTAAGAAACTAATCCCTTTGAAGTCTTTTTGTACTACTTCAATGAGTTTGTCCATACCATCCATATTATTTTTGGTACGAATGGCTTCTGTCACACCTTCACCATCATAAATATCATTAATTTTACCAATAGCAATGACATCGTAATCATTATCTTTTAACGTATTCATCACTGTTATACCAAAAGGTTTCAATGCATAATCATGGCGATTTGATGTACGTGTAAAGTTGCCAGGTTCACCTACATATGGTCTTGCAATAATACGTCCAATTAAATACTTAGGGTCTTTAGTTAATTCACGAACTTTTTCACATATATCATATAATTCATCAAGTGGAATGATATCTTCATGAGCAGCAATTTGAAGTACAGGGTCAGCACTTGTGTAAACAATTAAATCGCCTGTCTTCATTTGATGTTCGCCCCACTCATCGATGATTTGAGTACCTGAAGCGGGACGATTTGCAACAACTTTACGTCCTGTCATCTCTTCAATTCCCTTAACAAGTTCATCTGGGAAACCATTAGGATATACTTTAAATGGTTGCATAATATTTAAACCCATAATTTCCCAATGCCCAGTCATTGTATCTTTACCAACAGAAGCTTCGCTCAATTTTGTATAAAATGCACCTGGTTTTTCAACCTTAGAAACTACTGGTAAAGAATCAATATTTCCTAATCCAAGTCGTTGTAAATTTGGAAGTTCTTGATTAAATCCTTCTAAAGTGTGTTTGAGTGTATGAGAACCCTCATCTTTAAATGCAGCCGCATCTGGACCCTCACCAATACCTACTGAGTCCATAACGATAAGATGGATTCGATTAAACGCTGTAGTCATTCTTTACATCTCCTACTCGGTTATAATTTTGTGAATTAAGGTTGGTGTTTCACCTTTTTCTTCAATTGTAATACTCTCGTCTAATTTGTCTAATATTTCATTAACATTTTCTTTATTGCTATGAATAGTGAGAATATTGTCTCCTTCTTTGACAGAATCCCCAACTTTTTTATTTAGAACAATCCCTACACCTAAATCAATTTTATCATCTTTTGTTTGGCGTCCTGCACCAAGCATCATTGAAGCAACACCGATTTCATTTGCAATCATCTTGGTAATCACGCCATCCTTTTTCGCTTGAAAATGAATTTGATACTTCGCATGAGGCAACTTATCTGGGTCATCAACAATAGACGAATCACCACCTTGGTGACTAATAAAGGTTTTAAATTTCTCTAAAGCTTTACCTGATTGAATAGCTTCCTCAAGCATTTGACGTGCTTCTTCTAATGATTGCGCTTTTTGAGCTAACACTACCATTTGTGAACCTAATGTTAATACAAGTTCCGTTAAATCTTTTGGCCCTTGGCCTTTTAATGTCTCAATCGCTTCTTTTAATTCTAAAGCATTACCAATTGCACGACCCAATGGTTGGCTCATATCAGAAATAATCGCCATAGTATTTCTACCTACATTATTACCTATACTTACCATTGCATGTGCTAATGCTTCTGCTTCCTCTAACGTTTTCATGAAAGCACCGCTCCCGGTTTTAACGTCAAGAACAATTGCATCTGCACCAGCTGCGATTTTTTTACTCATAATTGATGACGCGATTAATGAAATAGAATTAACAGAACCCGTCACATCTCTTAGTGCATATAGTTTTTTATCAGCTGGTGTTAAATTTCCAGATTGACCTATCACAGCAACTTTATTTTCATTAACAAGTTTAATAAAATCTTGTTCACTTATCTCTACATTAAAACCATTTACTGATTCTAATTTATCAATCGTTCCACCAGTATGACCTAAACCACGACCACTCATTTTAGCTACAGGTACACCCAATGACGCTACTAAAGGCGCTAATACTAGTGTTGTCGTATCTCCCACACCACCAGTCGAGTGCTTATCCACTTTTACGCCTTTAATTTGAGATAAATCAATCTTATCTCCTGAATTAACCATTGCCATCGTCATTGCTGCTCTTTCTTCTTGGTTCATATCTTGGAAAAAGATGGCCATAGCTAAACTCGAAGCTTGATAATCAGGGATGTCACCTTTCGTATAACCATTAATAAAAAATTCAATCTCTTCTTCTGTTAGCGCATGTCCGTCACGTTTTTTCTCAATAATATCTATCATTCTCATAAAAATCATTCCCTTAAATGAATCTTTTAATAATCTGAGTTGGAATCAAGACCCTCTATAATTTGGACTCCCGCACTTGCACCAATTCTTGTCGCACCTGCTTCAATCATTTTTTCGAAGTCTTCTAGACTTCTCACTCCTCCAGATGCTTTTACTTCTAAGCGGTTGCCTACAGTATCTTTCATTAATTTGACGTCTTCTGGTGTAGCTCCCCCACCAGCAAATCCTGTAGATGTTTTAACAAAAGTAGCGCCTGCTTTTTCAGCTAATTCACAAGCCTTAACTTTTTCTTCATCAGTTAAAAGTACTGTTTCAATTATCACTTTAACTGTTTTTCCATTAGCAGCTGCGATAACACCCTCAATATCTTTTTGCACTTCATCATAGCGTTGATCTTTTAAAGCCCCAATATTAATAACCATATCTATTTCTGAAGCACCATTTTTAATTGCATTTTCAGTTTCGAAGACCTTTACGTCAGTCGTAGTTGCCCCTAATGGAAATCCGATTACAGTACACACAAGTACATCTGTATCTAGTAATTGTTGACTTGCATAACTAACATGAGTTGGATTAATGCACACTGATTTGAATTGATACTTTTTAGCTTCTTCAAGAATTTTATCAATTTGTTCTCTAGTTGAATCAGGTTTTAGTAAAGTATGATCTATATATTTTGCTACGTTCATTTCCGTTCCTCCATTTTCAAAATATATGTAACTGCTTACTAAGAATGAAACTAGCATACAAATATAAGTCCTGGTATACTTCTGAAGATGACAGAAAAAAGTGTCTAGAAGTCACTAAATTTTAATTTAATTTGTTATACAGCTTCACACTTAGTTAATAATCACATAATATTTACTTACAATTATATAGTACAAAAATTCGCATAAAAGATAAACAAATGTTATCTTATATTGTGATATAAAGCTTTTTAATCTATATTGATAACTTAAATAATAAGGAGAAGATAACTTATGACGAATGGTACACCTCATATTCAACCAAATGGTGTAAAAATTGCTAAAACTGTATTAATGCCAGGTGACCCGCTACGTGCAAAATATATTGCGGATAACTTCTTAGAAAATGTTGAACAATTTAATGAAGTACGCAACATGTTCGGTTATACAGGAACATATAAAGGTAAAGAAATCTCAGTTATGGGGTCAGGAATGGGAATTCCAAGTATTGGTATTTACTCTTATGAGTTATATAATTTCTTTGATGTAGAAACAATTATTCGCGTGGGTTCATGTGGTGCACTTCAAGAGGATGTTAATTTATATGATGTAATTATTGCTCAAGCTGCATCAACAAATTCAAATTATGTAGATCAATTTAATATTCCTGGACATTTTGCGCCGATTGCTGATTTTGACTTAATTACTAAAGCTAAAAAAGCAGCAGACGAAATTGGTGCTACTTCACATGTGGGAAATGTATTATCATCTGATACTTTTTATAATGCAGATGCAACATTTAACGATGCATGGAAGAAAATGGGTATATTAGGAATTGAAATGGAATCAGCAGGTTTATATTTAAATGCCATCAATGCAGGTAAAAAAGCACTTGGCGTCTTCACAGTTAGTGACCATATTTTACGTGATGAAGCTACAAGTGCAGAAGAAAGACAAACATCATTCACTCAAATGATGGAAATTGCACTTGAAATTGCTGAATAAAATATTAAAGGATCAACACTAGTACTTAGTGTTGAAAATAAAAATAGCAGTAAGAAGATTCTAATTGAAATCTTCTTACTGCTATTATTTTTAGCAATTATGTCCAAATTTATTTTTTAGAACGTTGTCTATCAAATTATTTACCTAAATAAGATTGTAACATCCAATTATGTTTATCAACTGAAGTTTGCATGCCAATAAACATATCTTCTGATACATCATCACCTGCATTACCTGCTACTTCTATTGCATGTTCTAATTGTTTAGAAATATTAGTGAAATCATGTGAAAGTTCTTCTACCATTTGTTCAGCTGCATAATTTTTTCCAGCCTCTTTAACAATTGATTTATCTAAGCTTTCAGTTAAAGTACCGATTGGGTTACCACCAATAGCTAAGATTCTTTCTGCTAAATCATCTACATATTGGCTAGCTTCATCATAAAGTTCTTCGAATTTAGTGTGTAATGAGAAGAAGTTTGGTCCTTTTACGTACCAATGGAAATTGTGTAATTTTGTGTATGCTACTGTCCAGTTTGCTACTTGTTGATTTAATTCTTTTACTACATCTTGTTGATTACTCATTTAAAATACACTCCTTAATTAATCAGCTTTCCTTGATTACAATAATTATTATATTATAATAATTCTAATCTGTAAAGCAAAATCACACTTTTATTTATAATTATTTCAAATTGTTGTCGAAATTATGACGATGCTTATTTGCATTGATCAATGAACTCATTACATACAAATTCTAATATTTTCTAATATTGAAAGTTATTTTTACTTTTTGACTTCCACCTATATATTATCAATTAGTAGTCAAAATTATCAATTAAGTTAACTTGATTTTAGCATTATCATCTAAAAAGAATGATTTTTCATATTCAGTAGGCTTATGCCAGTGTGTCTTCCACATTTTGTCTCTATTATTAGCAAATAAATTATAACCTAAATCACGTATTGGTTTCGGCAGTACTCTTAGACCTATACCTAACCATTTTTTATTGTTTGGCAACGAAGTAATAAGCGTAGCAATTGCGTCTGATTTATATTCTAAATGATCACCTTTTTGCAAGATTACACTATTTCTATTTTTGGCTTCGGGGTGTTGATTAAAAAATTGTTCGCCAATCTCACCTTTTATAGTTGCGAACTCATAGCTCTTAGAAAGTCCATTTTGAATAAGCCAAATCGCATAATTATAACAATAAATGCAATTACCGTCATAATATATAATAGGCATATTAAATACCTCCTTTATTAACTCTTACAATTACATTTCCTTTTTTCAAAACATCATAAACACGGCCTCCTCCTCATTTACAAACATTTCTTTAGTAATTTTAATTAATTGAAATAAAAGCATTTGTATTTAACTTAATGGCGATTAAGAATCTTTAAAACATAAAAAGCTCCCCTCAAAACTTTCACTTATTAACGTAAAGAGTTTGAGGAGAGTCATTTCAAATTTAATTTCTAAAATTTAATTAAGATATTCTATTAAACTAACTTACTCTGAATGATTAACGCGTACAATGCGCGTATACTTAAGAAACTGTTGAGAATACTTCTGTTTAATGTCCTCTATAGAATCATATGTTACACCAATAATATGCCAATTAGGATTAAAGTGATAGAAGGAATCTTTGTTTTTAGACCATTTAATCATACTTCCATCTTTATTGTACCTAGGTAATGTCACCTCATAACCTTCTAATACATTAATGTACGTTTGGAAGATATCTGGATCGATACGATTAAAATTATCAATAACTAAATAATTTTTATCTTTGGTAGGCATTAATTGCGTAATAAATCCTTCGCGATAATATAGAGCGCCTGATTCATTTGGTAAATATTTGCCATATAACATATCCTCTGTAAAATCAGGATGTCCACTAGTAATGACAGGATTTGCATTTGTTTTTTGTAATAAATCATTAGCTGCTTTTAAGCCTTCTTCTTTTCTATCAACAACTAATAATATAAATGGTTTGAGTGAATCATCATTTTGATATTCAGTGACTTCTGATTTTTGAACTGTCTCGAATGGATTTTTAATACCATTATTGTCACTCATTTCTAATATAGCATCATATTGTGTTTGTGACATACTCGCGATAGCTTGTTTAGCATTTTCTTGTAAGAAATATAAATTCTTTAATTTCTGATGTTTATTTAAATGACCTAAAGAAATTGGGTTAATATTCTTGCCATACAAGATTTCTATAGCCGTACTATTCGTTCTACCTGGAATTGGAGGTTTCTCATGAATATGACGAGACACTTCACCGATACCTACTACTGATTGATCTTTTTCTTTATTATAGATAATAATATTATCTCCAACTTCAAGTTGTGTATAGAAGTGATAACCATTTCTTTTTATTCCATTGTAAGTATGCGTAAAAATTGTATAATTTTTACCTGGTTCAAAGTCATCTGTTTCAGATAATAAAAAGTATCTTGGGATTTTAGTTCCCCCTTTTCCTAAACTTACAATTAAATCAAATTCTGATTGTTTAATTTGATTAAACAACGTTTCTTTCATATTATTCATACGAAAATCTAAAGCTTCACTTCGTTTTAAATAGTCGGTTGTCAATGATTTCAGTTCTTCATTGAATTTAAATTCTACCCTGATTTTATTTTGAGCGCCTGCTTGAACACTTATGATTTCGCCTATACCTAATAAACCAGAATCGGTTTGTACTTGATAAAAGATGACTTGATCTCCTGCTTTGGCCTTTTTAAAAGCACGAAATCCTTGAGAAGGATTGAAATGTGCACCCGATTCAAATAAAGTTGTTTGACCTACAAGGGGTTCATTGTGATTCCATCTATTATAACCACAGTTTAGCCAAAAATAGTTAATTTCCTCAGTCATTATGATACTCCTTATCTAACCTATAATTTAAATAAATGTGTATTACGAATACTTTGATACAAATTTTAAATTCATTTTATCATAATTTTTATCACACATTTTCAATATTCTCTAACAATTAGCTGTTTTTATCATTTTAAGAAAAAGAAGCTAAGACAACTCATCTGTCTTAGCTTCGAATAAAAAGTCATTAAAACTTTTGATAAACATTTACATAACCTATAATAAACAAATTTATTAATGAGGTGTAATCATGCTACCTAATAACGGAATGACGTTAATCATTACTCCACCTAATTTAAGCATAGCATTAATATCTTTATCTTTAATCGTAATCAAAGCACTAATAATACCTACAATTGCTACAACTCTCGGTAGAATTAATGTAGGGTAATGTGGCATATGTAAAAATATTCCAGCTCCTGAAATCATTCCACAAATGAGAGAAATATATAAAAATTGCTTCAAAACTAACGCTCCTTGTATGATTAATCTCTATATAATTACTAGCAATTTATTTTTAATCAAGCTTAAATATAACTAATTATAAGCGTAAAATCACCTTCGAATACGCTATCTAAATCTTCAGATGTTAAAACAAAATTAGTTCCCTTTTCAATCTCAAAAATTTCACCATCAATAATAATTTTACCATTACCTTCTAATACAGAAATTAAGCAAAATTCACGTGGCTTCATATAATTTAATGTACCTGAAATTTCCCATTTTACTATAGTAAAGAAGTCATTAGACACTACGTGGGTGCAATTGTGATTCTCTATCACTTCGTTCTGAGGTACAATATTTGGCAGTTCACTAGAGTACTCCATTACGTCTAATGCTTTAGAGACATTTAGTGTCCGTTGTTCATTGTTATTAAGTTTACGATCGTAGTCATATACTCTATATGATACATCAGATGACTGCATTGTCTCATATGCCATGATTCCAGCGCCTATAGAATGAATTGTGCCAGCAGGAATAAAATAAAAGTCTCCAGGTTTAACTTTAATCTTTCTTAAGTTTTCTTGGAACTTGCCTTCCTTTATTTGTTGTTCAAATTCTTCACGAGATGATGCTTTAGTGCCAATGGTAATTTCAGCATCTTCCTCCGCTTCGATAATGTACCAACATTCGGACTTGCCATATTGACCATTTTCATTTTCATAAGCATATGAATCATCAGGATGAACATGTATTGATAAAGGTGCCTCAGCATCAACAATTTTAGCCATTAAAGGGAAATCTTTACTTGGAAACTCGCCAAATAGTTCTCTATGGTCGTTCCAAACTTGATCTAGTGTCTGCCCCGCATAAGGTCCATTGAGAATTTCACTCTTACCATTCGGATGTGCGGATATTCCCCAACACTCACCTATATGCTCATCTGGAAGATGATATCCAAATTGTTGGAGTTTACTTCCACCCCAAACCTTTTCATGAAAAATAGGCTTTAAAAATAACGGCATCATTACACCTCCATTATCTTAAACGTCAACTTAATCTATCATTCTAAAGTTAACTTAAGTATACTTATCTCCTTAAAGACATTTTTCACTTTATTATTAAGTAGTTTCTATATTTCTAAAGAGACAACAGTCAATTTAATAATTATGTATTGAGTTCCCTAACTTTAAGTTATATCCATTATTTTTCATTATCACTATTTATGATTGTACCACATTTCAAAACCTAAAGAAGTACCGAATTTTTTGAATAAAAATTATTATTTAAAAATAAATAGAACAAATCATCTTTAATTCAATTTTAGTTTATCAAACGCTTCACTAATTAATTAAAATTTTGCATTATTATTAACAATATCAATCTGAAGTTAAATAAACCATTTTTCACTCGATAATTTAAAACAAATAACAGCCGAATCACCTAAAAGGTAACTCGACTGCTTTTGCTAATATCATTTTTATAACGATTATTCATATTTTTGTAACGCATCTTTAATTTCTTTATCGCCACTAAGAATTTGAAATTCTTGATTAGCAAATTTATCTGATGTAACTACTTCTTTAAGCACTGTTGCTACATCGTCTCGAGGAATAGACGCACGTTTATCAAAGTATAAATCTGCTTCAATTTTACCAGTACCTTCATCATCAGTAAGTCTCCCTGGATGCACAATTGTATAATTAAGACCAGAATTTCTTAAATAATCATCTGAGTAGTGTTTAGCAATTGTATACGGTTTTAAATCGCCAGCAGAATCGAAAGCTTCTCTTCTTGAATCATAAGTTGAAACCATTACATAGTGCTTAATGTCCGCCTCTTTACTTGCTTCAATAGTTTTAACAGCACCGTCTAAATCAACTATAATTGTCTTATCATCGCCTGTACTGCCACCTGAACCTACTGAGAAAATAACTTTATCGTAATTGTCGAAGAGTTGAGTTAAATCTTTAACAGTGGCTTTTTCAACATCTACCAACGTTGCATCGACATCTTGGTCCTTTAATTCTTTCACTTGTTCCTCTTTACGAACACCTGCAGTAAAATCAATATTATCTGATTTTAATTGTTGTACTAATCTTGAACCTACGCCACCATTAGCACCGATTAATAAAATACTCATTCTTAACGTCCTCCCTTTTTAAAATCGTAATTGATGTTTACCACTCATTTTCAAAAAGTAAACCCAATAAAAATACGATTGACATCACTACCGCAATAAATTATATTAATATATGAACAAATATTCATATAAAGAGGTGCTTCAAGGTGAATGACATTGATCAAAATAAACATACCGATGTAGATACTTTAAGCAAAGTCACTGAGATATTCAAAGCTTTAAGCGATCTCAACCGTTTACGTATTATGGAATTATTAGAATTTGGAGAAGCAAGTGTAGGACACATTTCACATACATTGAATATGTCTCAATCAAATGTGTCACATCAACTAAAGTTATTGAAAAGTACACACTTGGTTAAATCAAAGCGACAAGGTCAATCTATGATATATTCTTTAGACGACAAGCACGTATCTACATTACTCAAACAAGCCATTCATCATGCTAGTCATCCAAATGAAGGTGGAAGTTAATATGACAAATCACAATCATCAACATCATAGTCACAATCATGCACATGGTCATGTCCATACAAATAATAAGAAAGTACTTTTAATCTCTTTCTTTATTATAGGATTATTTATGTTAGTAGAAATCATCGGTGGATTTATTGCCAATAGCTTGGCCTTACTCTCTGATGGATTTCACATGTTAAGTGACACCATCTCACTTGGCGTAGCACTTATCGCATTTATATATGCGGAAAAGAATGCTACACAAACTAAAACCTATGGCTATAAACGCTTTGAAGTGCTCGCTGCTTTATTCAATGGCGTAACTTTATTTATAATCAGTCTTATGATTATTATCGAAGCTATTCGTAGATTTTTCGCCCCTCCAGAGGTGCAATCTCAAGAGATGTTTATTATAAGCTTAATTGGCTTAATCGTTAATATTGTAGTTGCAGCGTTAATGTTTAGAGGCGGTGATACATCTCATAATTTAAATATGCGTGGCGCCTTTATCCATGTATTAGGTGATCTCTTTGGTTCAATTGGTGCAATCGTAGCAGCATTATTAATTTGGGCGTTTAACTTTACTCTTGCTGACCCTATCGCTAGTATTCTGGTGTCACTAATTATTTTAAAAAGTGCTTACGGTATAGCAAAATCTTCACTAAATATTTTAATGGAAGGTACACCTAGTGATGTAGACCTAGAAGCAGTGATATCTACAATCACTAAAGACGAACGCATTCAAAATGTACATGATTATCATGTTTGGACTATATCAAATGATATGAATGCACTCAGTTGTCACGCAGTTGTTTCAGAGCAATTAACAGTTAAAGAATGTGAAAATCTTTTAGAAACCATTGAACATGATTTATTGCATCAAAATGTTCAACACATGACAATACAACTTGAAACACCTAAACATAAACATGATGATTCAACATTATGTTCAGGTATTCATGAACACATACACACTCATACACATGCCAGTAGTCATTAAAAATATCCTCAAGGGCAAGACACTTCCAATGTCTCATCCTTGAGGATATTCAATTATTTACATAAAGTTTTTAAAAATAAAGTCTCTTGCTGGTACTTGTTTTTCAGCAAAACCTTCTATAAATTCTTCTTCATCATAGTCTAGTTTTACACGTTCAACAGAAATGCCTTGTTCATTAATTGTAACAATACCATATACAGTATGAGCTCCGTTATTTAATCCCACTGCACCTGGATTAAAGTAAATTGTAGATTTATCATCAAATAAATGTAAACGATGATTGTGGCCAAATAATATTAAATCCGCGTCTTTATCTTCAAAAAGCTTAGAAATCTCTTGCTCATCATCACTAGCCATCGGTGCGAAAGGTTGCCCTTCAATTCCTACTTCTAATTTTTCATTAGGAATTTCATAATGAATAAATAAAACCTTTTTACCTTTAATAGTCTTCTCGATGTATCGTGGTAATTGATTTAATTCATCATAATATGATTCATCGAGGTGGCTTTCTATCCATTGATGATGCTCATAAAATTTGCCTTTAAGATCTTCAGGATATTGTGTGTTATTAACTAGTGTCATGATTGCTTCATCATGGTTACCGGCAATCATTTCCATATCATCACGATCAAATACAGTATCTAAAACTTTGTTTGTCTCGTGTCCAATACCTATATTGTCGCCAAGATTATAAATTTTATCGATATCTTCTCTACTATCAATATCATCTAACACCTTTTCTAATGCATCATAATTACCATGGATATCAGTAATAACTGCAAATTTCATGATGATATCTCCTTTCAATGTGAATTTACTAGCATATTTTAACACTTCAATACCCTTTTATGTTAGATATTAATTTAAAAAAAATAAGATTTTTGATATTGTATTTATATTACGTTAAAGGAGTGCTTAAAATTTGTTTAGATATTATAAATCGGCATTTAAAAATGCTAAACCGCAACTACTCAAAGCTTTATTATTCGCTTTAATTAGTTTTGCAGTTTGTTTTATTGTTTATCGATTTGCATCAGCATTTATAGCTCAATTTTCTACTCAGATGCAAATGTTACAACAATTCGGACAATCCGTTTCATTAACAATGTACATCCCTATTATTATTATTTATCTTATTTTAGCTTTACTATTTATTTTCCTTGGATATCAACTATTAGCAGGTGCTATTAATGTTATCCAAAAGGCTATGAAGCACGAAAAAATTAAATTTAGTGATTTATTTTTTGCCTTTAAAAAAGGCCGTTATGCAACATCTTTATTATTAGCATTGATCTCAGTTGTTGCTATTATGATTATGTTTATCATTGCATACTTACTAAAATTATTGTACAATGTCACTTTTATTCAATTGTATGCGTGGATACAACAATCAGTAAGTAATGTGGATAATTCAATTGCTATTTTAATTATTTCTCAAATTGTAATTATTTTACTAATGGGATTCATTACTTCAATCGTTTATTGGTTCTTCTTAATCTTCATGATTAATTACACAGTTGCATTTGCAGAAAATCCACATCGAAAAGCAATGAGTAATGTTAAAGAAGGATTTAATGGAATTAAGAATGGTAAGAAAACTTGGTTAAAATTCTTTATTGGTATTTTATTACTTAACCTAGTTGTTCTTATTACAGGTCAACCATTAATTACCCTATTTAGTTATTTAACTAGTCATATGTCACAATCAGTTGCTCAAATTCTTGCATACGTTGTGCTTATTTTAATCATTCTAATTAGAATTGTTATTTACTTTATCATTCTTATGGGTATCATTTATTACTTCATCACACGTGGTGATAAAATTGATAAACCTGGTAAGAAAGCTCGCAAAGGTAAGAAGAATGACAAAGATTCATTAGCTACATCTAAAGACGATAACAAAGGTAAAACATCTAACTTAAAAGAAAAAGTTCAAGATAAAGTGAACGACAATGACTCTAAAGGTGATAATCTTAAAGATAAAGCTGAAAATCAATTTAGCAATCAAAAAGATAACGCTTCTAGTAAGGGTCAAGATTTAAAAGACAAAGCTTCTGAAAAGGTGTCTGACAATAAAAACGACATTACAGATAGAGCTAAAGACACTTTTGACAAGAAATAATAGTTATTAAATAAACTCGCAAGTAACCTATTATCGTTACTTGCGAGTTTTTAATGTTTATATATTTATTTGTCTAATAATCGTGATTTTAAGTATTTAGCTGCCCCATCTTCTTCATTTGTTTCCTCAGTCACTTCATCTGTGATATCTTTAATTTCTTGTCGTGCATTTTTCATTGCAACTGTATAATGCCCAAAGTCGAACATCGCACGATCATTATCACTATCTCCAATGACTAATGTTTCCTCTTGCTGAATACCAAAGTGTTCAATCATTTCTTTAATCCCCGTACCCTTATCGGTATTATACGCCATTGTTTCTGCATTATAACGAGACGAGTTAGAAACACTTATACTTAGCAAAACTTTATTCTGAATAAGTTCATCTCTGAATGTGGTAATTTTATCAAGATTTGGATTAAACAAATAGATTTTAGAATAATCTAAGTCCGGCAACTCGTCACGCCAATCAATTTTATCTTTCATAGCGTCTAGTCTTGAAGTCCATTCACTATGACTTACATTATTGGGTGGCGTTTCACCAGTAATCATGTCACGCATCCATTGATAATCTTCTTTTAAAACGATACGTTGTGCTCCAAAAGGAAATACTTCATAGTAGATATGTTGTTGTTGAGCTAATTTAACAATTTTTTTAACTTGTTCTAAAGATAAACTGTGTTTAAACAAATTTTGATCCTCGATTTCACCAGTAGTACCATTAGAACTAATAATTCCATCAACTTTAAAACCTTCAGGTACGAGTTGATGTATCTCAGAATATGAACGACCTGTGGCTAGAAATACCTTAAAACCCTTTTCACGTAATTCATCTACCACTTCCTTGGTATAGTTAGATGCTTTATTATTTTCATGTAAAATTGTTCCATCCATATCTAGGAATATTGCTTTAACGTTATTCATATTATCCTCCACTCGTTACTTTAATTACTTAAATAAATTGTGTCACTGTTTGATATAAAGTGCAACGACTTTAACTTTAATAAAGCGTTGATATCATACATATAGCTAAGAAACCTTTGCCTTTTGTAGAATTAACGAAGATGCATTTCAATTTAAAATACATCATTGATATTATAAGCTACTGCGACGCTATTTTTCGGAATATTCTGTTAAAAATGTTTTTAAAAAAACCAGCAAGGTTTCCCTTAACTGGTTTTAAAAACTAGTTCAATTATTCAACTGTAACTGATTTAGCTAAGTTACGTGGTTTATCAACGTCTAAGTCTCTGTGCAATGCAGCATAATAAGAAATTAATTGCATAGTAACAACAGAAACTAATGGTGTTAATAACTCATGTACATGAGGGATAACATACGTATCACCATCTTTATCTAAGCCTTCCATTGAAATGATACAAGGATTAGCACCACGAGCTACAACTTCTTTAATATTACCACGGATAGATAAGTTAACATTCTCTTGAGTTGCTAAACCGATAACTGGCGTACCCTCTTCGATAAGTGCAATTGTACCGTGTTTCAATTCACCACCAGCAAATCCTTCAGCCTGAATATAAGAGATTTCTTTGAGTTTTAATGCACCTTCTAAACTTACATTATAATCAATTGTACGTCCTATAAAGAATGCATTACGAGTTGTTTCTAAGAAATTAGTAGCAATTTCTTCCATTACTGGTGCATCATCAACGATAGTTTCAATAGCAGTTGTTACTTTAGCTAATTCTCTTAATAAGTCGATATCAGCTTCACGACCGTGATTTTTAGCTACGATTTGTGAAAGTATTGATAATACTGCAATTTGAGCTGTATATGCTTTTGTAGATGCTACAGCAATCTCAGGACCTGCATGTAAGAGTAATGTATGATCCGCTTCACGAGATAACGTTGAACCAGCAACATTAGTAATAGTTAATGATTTATGACCTAATTTTTTCGTTTCAACTAGTACGGCACGACTGTCTGCTGTTTCACCTGATTGTGAAATATAGATGAATAATGGTTTTTCAGATAATAAAGGCATATTGTAAACAAATTCTGAAGCAACATGTACTTCTGTTGGTACTCCTGCCCATTTTTCGATGAACTCTTTCCCTACTAAACCGGCATGATAACTTGTACCTGCTGCAATGATGTAAATACGATCTGCATCTGCGACATCTTTGATAATGTCTTTATCAATTTTCAAGTTACCCTCTTCATCTTGATATTCTTGGATAATGCGACGCATAACTGCTGGTTGTTCATGAATTTCTTTCAACATATAGTGATCATAAACACCTTTTTCAGCATCTGAAGCATCGATTTCAGCAGTATAAGATTCACGCTCTTGAACATTACCTTCAGTGTCTTTGATTACCACATCATCGCGTTTAACAATTACGATTTCATGGTCATGAATCTCCTTATATTGGTTAGTAGCTTGTAACATTGCTAATGCATCTGAAGCGATAACATTGAAACCTTCACCCACGCCAACAAGCAATGGAGATTTGTTTTTAGCTACATAAATCGTATCTTTATCTTGCTCATCCAATAAACCTAAAGCATATGAACCATTTAATAAAGTCACAACTTTAGTAAAGGCCTCTTCTGTTGAAAGTCCTTCATTTGAAAAGTGTTCGATTAACTGAACAATCACTTCTGTATCAGTTTCAGAAAGGAATTTAATATCTGATAGGTACTCAGCTTTCAACTCCTCATAGTTTTCAATCACACCATTATGTACTAATGTGAAACGACCTGTTGCTGATTGATGAGGATGAGAGTTTTCATAGTTTGGTACACCATGAGTTGCCCAACGTGTATGACCAATACCTACTGTTCCATCTTGATCACTGTTATCTGCGACTTTACGTAGTTCAGCAATTCTACCTTTTTCTTTAAATACTTTAGTTCCTTGGTCATTAACTACAGCAACACCTGCTGAATCATAACCACGATATTCTAATTTTTCTAAACCTTTTAAAAGTAATTCCTTAGCATTGTCGTATCCAATATAACCAACAATTCCACACATAATCTATTTCCTCCAAAATGAGGGATAGCAAGAGCAATATGATTTGTTATTTTAATTTATATTAATAACCTTCTACCATATCAATGATGTCATACGAGGACATTAAGAAATAAGCGTGTGTAATTGATCATTTTAACACGCTACTCTACGCTTCCCTTAGTAGTATTTTATTTCGGCGATCTTATTAACTTTGTCCACTAAGTTGCCCTAGTGTTTTACTTAATAAGCTAACGAATGAGCCACATCCGGGATAGCATCCGCCGATCTATTCGATCACTATCCTCCTCGTCTACAAAAGCTATATTATTCTCTATAAAAGTTCTCATAATTAACTTTTAATTTTCAACAATAATATAGTCATTTGCACAGGCGCTATAACTATTTATTTACTTTCTTTCCTCCTTTCCATTAATCATTATTGTACACTGACGATGATTTATTTTGCAAATGATTTAACAATACTTCCTAAAATAAGTTAAAAAACTTATTTTTTAACCTTTGAAAAAACTTATTAATATAAACTAATTCAAAGTTCTACTATATATAATAGTTAGACTTAATCTTGTCACAAATATCATGACAAACTCAATTTTTGTTTATATTGAGAGAAACTAACTACAAGATTTAAACTAAATATAGTCACATACTAATTAAAAAAGAGGTGTAGAGATGTCACAAACTCAAGAGAAAAAAGGAGTCGGTCGTAAAGTCCAAGCGTTTGGATCATTCTTAAGCAGTATGATTATGCCTAACATTGGTGCATTTATCGCATGGGGTTTTATTGCCGCAATCTTCATTGATAATGGTTGGTTCCCTAACAAAGATTTATCTCAATTAGCTGGACCGATGATTACGTACTTAATTCCATTACTCATCGCATTTAGCGGTGGGCGTTTAATTCATGGTTTACGTGGTGGTATTATTGCAGCTACAGCAACTATGGGGGTTATTGTAGCTTTACCTGAAACACCAATGTTACTTGGTGCCATGATTATGGGGCCACTTGTTGGTTGGTTAATGAAAAAAGTAGACCAATTCGTGCAACCTAGAACACCACAAGGTTTTGAAATGTTATTCAATAACTTTTCTGCAGGTATCTTAGGTTTTATTATGACAATTATTGGTTTTGAAATTTTAGCTCCAATCATGAAATTCATCATGCACATCTTGTCTGTTGCTGTTGAATTCTTAGTTCACCTTCATTTACTACCTATAGTAAGTATTATTGTTGAACCAGCTAAAATTTTATTCTTAAATAACGCGATTAACCATGGTGTATTTACACCACTTGGTACCGACCAAGCAGCTCATGCTGGTCAATCTATCTTATTTACTATTGAATCTAACCCTGGACCTGGTCTAGGTATTTTATTGGCCTATATGATTTTCGGAAAAGGAACTGCTAAAGCAACTTCATATGGTGCAGGTATTATCCACTTCCTAGGTGGTATTCATGAAATTTACTTCCCATATGTTTTAATGCGTCCATTACTATTTATTGCAGTTATTTTAGGTGGTATGACGGGCGTTGCAACTTATCAAGCTACTGGCTTCGGTTTCAAAAGTCCAGCGTCCCCAGGTTCATTTATCGTTTACTGCTTAAACGCACCTAGAGGCGAATTCTTACACATGTTACTTGGTGTAGTACTTGCTACATTAGTATCATTTGTCATCGCAGCACTTATTATGAAATTCACTAAAGAACCTAAACAAGATTTAGAATCTGCTACAGCTCAAATGGAAGCGACGAAAGGTAAAAAATCTAACGTTTCATCTAAACTAACGCATTCTGATAAAGAAGCAACTCGTTCAAATGCACAGAATGCGAGCGCAGCTGGAACAACAGGTGTTACTATGTCTTCTACAGAAAATGAGAAAGAAAATGATGAAGATAATACTGAACAACTTTTAGATAATTACAATACTGAGAATGTTGATGCACACGATTATAGCGGTGTAAATCATGTTATATTCGCATGTGATGCGGGTATGGGTTCAAGTGCTATGGGTGCAAGTATGCTACGTAATAAATTTAAGAAAGCTGGTATTACTGACGTCAATGTGACTAATACAGCTATTAATCAATTACCTCATGATGCACAACTTGTAATCACGCAAAAAACACTAACAGATCGTGCCATTAAACAAGTTCCAAATGCTATTCATATTTCAGTGGATAACTTCTTAAATTCACCAAGATATGAAGAGTTATTAAATAATTTAAAGCACGAAGATTAACTTAATTATTTTCAAAAATGGAGGATACCGCCATGTTACTGAGTACACGTGAAAAAGAGATTATTGAAATATTAATCAAGTATCACGGCCAATATGTCACTATATACGACATCGCTCAACAACTAGCGGTGTCCTCTCGTACTATTCATAGAGAGTTAAAACAAATTGAATCGTACTTAAGTACATTTTCAATACAATTAGAGCGAGCCAATAAAAAGGGTATACGATTGTCTGGAGAAGCTAACAATATTAGACGATTGAAGGAAGCAGTTACAACTCAACAAACATTAGATTTATCAATTGAAGAACAAAAAGTAATCATTCTTTATGCTCTTATACAAACTAAACACGCAATAAAACAATTTAGTTTAGCACACGAAATTGGTGTTTCAATTCAAGCTCTAGCTAAACTTTTAGATGATTTAGAAGAAGAATTATTATCTTATCAACTGTCACTTTCAAGAAAACGTGGCGAAGGTGTCTACTTAAATGGTCCTGAGTCTAAAAAAAGAGAATTTCTTAGTCAACTTATGGTAAATAACTTAAATAGTACAAGCGTTTATTCTGTAATTGAAAATCACTTTGTTTACCAATCTTTGAATCATTCTCAACAATCTCTCGTAGATTTAGATCGAATATTTAAAATTGAACGTATATTGATGGACTATTTAGGTCAACTGCCCTATACCCTAACAGAATCTAGTTATTTAACTTTGACGATTCACATTGTGTTAAGTATTACACGTATGCAAAATGGTGAATACGTCTCACTAAATAAAGATATATATGAAACAGTTAAAGATACCTTCGAGCATGAAGTTGCAACAGAAATTGCTAAACGTCTTGAAGAAATATATAACGTTGAGTTTAACCAAGCTGAAATCACTTTTATAACAATTCATTTGCGTGGTGCTAAACGTAAAGGTACAAAGGATTCTAATTCTGAGGAAGATAATAGTAGTAAAAAGATTCGTCAATTTGTTAATACAGTTACACGAATATCGGGACAACATTTTAAAGATAAGGAAAACTTAATCGAGGGGTTAACATTGCATATCAATCCTGCAATTAATCGTTTGAAATCTAACATTGAAACCTACAATCCTTTAACTGAAATGATTAAATTTAAATATCCTCGTCTTTTTGAAACGATTCATAAAGCATTGCATATGGTGTGGTCTGATTTAATTTTTCCTGAAAGTGAGATTGCTTTTATAGTGCTTCATTTTGGTGGATCCATCAAAAATCAAGGAAATCGCTTTTTAAATATCCTAGTCGTATGTAGTAGTGGCATTGGAACAAGTCGTTTATTAGCCAATCGTCTTGAGCAAGTCTTTAGTGAAATTGAAAGAATTACTCAAGCTTCTGTAAGCGACTTGAATGTATTAGATTTAAATAACTACGACGGAATTATTTCGACTGTAAATTTAGATATCGAAGCCCCATTTCTAATTGTTAATCCATTATTACCAGAACATGAAGTGTCTTATGTAGCTTCTTTTCTAAGTACGAATTCAAATCAAACTCTTCTAGCTGAAAATGATAACTCAAATACCTTTACAAATCCTGAAGAAATAATTCAAGATATGCGCATAGGTTTAGAGGTATTAGATTCAGTGAAAATAGAATATAAATTAGTAGATAATTGGAAGCAATATTTAGAAACTTACTTATTAAATGAAAATATAATTGAGGACAGGCAATCATTCGCTGATTTACTGCAATCAAAGTTTGAACAAAATCCTAATTGGGTGTTACATCCTTATCCGGTAGCAATCCCACATTTAAAAGATAACATGTTCAAAAAACCTTCCATACTTATTACTATTTTGGAAGAACCGATACAATTGCAACGTAATCAAAATGATTTAAATTCAGTTCATTATTTGATAAGTATGTTTATTCCAGATAATCAAAAAATGGCTCAATTCGTAAGTGCCCTCTCAGAGGCGTTAAGCGAGCATTTGAATGACATCGAAGAATTTATGCAAAATCCATATGAATTTAAAACTATTTTAAGAAGCAAATTATTAAATCAAATAAAAAATCAATTACAATAGGAGTGTTTTAAATGAGTGAATTATTTAGTAATGACAATATCTTTTTAAATGTATCAGCATCTGATCAAAATGATGCAATCGAAAAAGCAGGACAAGTTTTAGTTGATAGTGGTGCTGTAACACCAAACTATATCGAAGCTATGAAAGACCGTGAAAACGTAGTATCAACTTTCATGGGTAATGCATTAGCAATTCCTCACGGCACTGAAGAAGCTAAAGGTAATGTGATTCGTTCAGGTTTAAGCTTATTACAAATTCCTGAAGGTGTTGACTGGAATGGCGAAGAAGTAAAAGTCGTAGTTGGCATTGCAGGTAAAGATGGCGATCATTTAGATTTACTCTCTAAAATTGCAATTACTTTTAGTGAAGAAGAAAATGTTGATCGCATCGTAAATGCTACATCTGCAGATGAAATTAAACAAGTATTCGAGGAGGCTGACGCATAATGAAAGCAGTTCATTTTGGTGCCGGCAATATCGGCAGAGGTTTTATCGGATATATATTAGCTGACAATAACATTAAAGTTACCTTTGCAGATGTAAATGAAGATATAATTAATGCACTGGATAGTGAACATCAATACGATGTTATTTTAGCTGATGAAGCTAAAACAACAACTCGAGTGAATAATGTAGATGCTATTAATTCAGCTAAACCCTCAGATCAACTTAAAGAAGCAATACTTGAAGCAGATTTAATCACAACGGCTGTTGGAGTAAATATTTTACCAATTATTGCTAAATCATTTGCTCCATATTTAAAAGAAAAGAAAAATCATGTAAATATTGTTGCTTGTGAAAATGCAATTATGGCCACAGATACTTTGAAAAAAGCCATTCTGGATATTACTGGGCCATTAGCTGACAATATCCATTTTGCAAATTCAGCAGTGGATAGAATTGTGCCATTACAAAAAAATGAAAATATATTAGACGTCATGGTAGAACCTTTCTTTGAATGGGTTATCGAAAAAGATGCTTGGTACGGTGAAGAATTAGAACATATTAAATATGTAGATGACTTAACACCATATATAGAAAGAAAATTGCTAACAGTTAATACAGGACATGCATTTTTAGCTTACGCTGGTCATTTTGAAAATAAAGCTACTATTTTAGATTCTATCGAAGATAAACAAATAGAAGCAGGCCTTCGCCAAGCTCTTAGTGAAACGAGTCAATATATCACAGATCAATTTGATTTCTCTAAAAATGAACAAAAGCAATACGTTGAGAAAATTATTGATCGTTTCAACAATCCTAACCTATCTGATGAAGTTACACGAGTTGGTCGAGGAACAATACGTAAAATAGGTCCTAAAGATCGTATTATTAAACCATTAACTTATTTATATAATAAAGGTTTAGAACGTGAAGGTTTAGTTAAAGCAGCTGCTCTTCTTCTTGCATACGATGACAATGCTGATCAAGAAACAGTAGAAAAAAATAATTATATTAAAGAACATGGTGCTAAGGCCTTCTTAAAAACATATGCCAAAGTTGACGATCAATTAGCTGATGAAATTGTTAAAGAACTAGAATTATTACAGAAAAAGTAAATGATATAAAAAACACCTTCGAAAGAAGAAAGATTCTTTCGAAGGTGTTTTAATTTATTAATAAGGAATATAAGAATAACTTATTCGTTACGCATTATCTAATCCCATTTTATCTTGAACAACATCTGCAATCTCTTGAGCAAAACGTTGAGCGTCTTCATTAGTGGCTGCTTCCACCATAACTCTTACTAAAGGTTCTGTACCTGAAGGGCGAACTAAAATTCTACCTTCCCCATTCATTTCAGTTTCAACTTTAGTCATCACTTCTTGTACATGAATATTCTCTTCTACTCGATATTTATCAGTTACTTTAACATTGATAAGAGATTGAGGATATTTTTTCATTTGTGATGCTAATTCACTTAGTGATTTACCACTCATTTTAATTACAGAAGCAAGTTGAACACCTGTAAGTAATCCATCACCCGTTGTATTATAATCCATCATCACAATATGACCAGATTGCTCGCCACCAAGATTATAGTTACCTCTTCTCATTTCTTCGACAACGTAACGATCTCCTACTTTTGTTTTGTTAGATTGAATACCTTCATTTTCTAATGCTTTATAAAAACCGAGATTACTCATAACTGTTGAGACAATCATATCATTATTTAATTCATGGTTTTTATGCATTTCCTGACCAATTATAAACATGATTTGGTCTCCATCAACAATTTGACCATTTTCATCTACAGCAATAATTCTATCTCCATCGCCATCAAAGGCTAAACCAAAATCACTTTCAGTCTCTAAGACAGTTTCCGCTAATTTCTCAGGATGTGTAGAACCACATTGTTCATTAATGTTATATCCATCCGGATTACATCCAATTGTTTCAGTATCAGCTTCTAAATCACCAAATAAGAACGGTGCTAGTGATGATGTAGAACCATTAGCACCATCTAAAGCAATTTTAAGTCCTTCAAAATTAACATCTACAGTTGATTTTAAATAGCTTAGATATTTTTGAGCACCTTCAAAATAATCTGAGTAATGTACAATGTCTTCACCGATAGGACGTGGTAATTCAGGATTATCTTGATCTAACAATTCTTCGATTTCATTTTCTTGATCATCAGATAATTTAAAACCATCTGAACCAAAGAATTTTATGCCGTTATCTGCAACTGGGTTGTGAGAAGCTGAAATCATAACACCTAAAGCAGCTTCCATTTCTTTAGTTAAATAAGCTACACCTGGTGTTGAAATAATACCTAAACGCATGACTTCAGCGCCAATAGAGATAAGACCTGCGATTAAGGCTGATTCAAGCATTTCACCTGAAACACGCGTATCTCTACCCACTAGTACTTTTGGATGCTTCTCCCCTTTATTATGTGCTAAAACATATCCACCATATCTACCCAATTTAAAAGCTAATTCAGGTGTAAGCTCTTGGTTGGCAATGCCTCGAACACCATCAGTACCAAAATATTTTCCCATTTTTAAACTCTCCTTTATATCTAACAATTATTTAACGTTTATATATGCTTTCGTTTCCTTAGGACTTACTTTTGTAACATTGTCTGGCAAGTCAAATTTTACTGTTTTCTCAGTTGATTCTGATACGCCATCTAAATCAACTTCAGCTGTTACTTCATTGATGCTTTGTAAATCGTCTCTACTACCGTAAATCTCAACTTCTTTATCGTTTAATTTGATATTATCTAATTCTCTATCATTATCTAGTTTACCCGTTGATTTAGTACGAACTTTTACTTTTTTACTATAAGGTTCAACTGCAACTTTTAAATCTACTTCACTAGGATTAATTGAGACATTTAATTTATTTAATTCTTTATCAAATGCATTGACTTCAGCTACATCATTTGTATCTTTTGAAATTTTACTAGCCTTTTTAAATGTAGCTTTTAAATAAGCAATTTTTTTAAGCTGTTGCTCCCCACCTGTCACTTTAACAGTTTCAGGAGAAATGCTTTGTTTACTTACTTTATACTTTGCATCAATATCACTTTGACTTACATCAGGTTGAACATGCATTTTTTTAGTAATCTTTTTCTCTAGATGAACATCTGCGCTTTTAGGTTTTACACTGTAGCTTACATCGTCATCTATACCTTTAACCTGAAATTTCTTGTGATACTCTCCAGCTTTTTTATCGGATAAATCAATTGTTACTTTAAGGTCTTCTGGATTTTCAATTTTAATTAACTTTGATTGGGGGCCTGATAAATTAACATCGACATTATCAGGCGCTTTCGTAACATGTAAATCTTTATTATTGTAAATTACATCTACAGGTACATCCTGAATTGTTTTAGTGGATTTCTGTGATATATCGTCTGTATTAAACACATTTCCAAATACATTATTAACTGATAAAAAGAAAAATATAGCTAGGATTAACGCTACAAATCTTAATCCCCACTTACTTTCTAACATTTTAATTCACACCTTTCTTTTGAAAGTGTGCGCCAAACCAATGTTCAGCAAGTAATTCTTCGAAAACTTCATTAGATATATCTCTTCTAAGTTTACCATCAAAAGTTACAGATATATCTCCAGTTTCTTCTGAAACTACAACTGTAAAAGCATCAGATACCTCTGAAATCCCAACTGCTGCTCTATGTCTTGTTCCTAAACTTTTAGATATTTTAACACTGTCTGATAAAGGTAAATAACTCGCTGCTACAGCTATTTTACTACCTTGAATAATCATCGCACCATCATGTAATGGTGTGTTTGGAATAAAGACGTTTGTCAATAACTCTTGAGAAATATCTGAGTTCATTGGAATACCAGTTTCTATGTAGTCTTGTAATCCTGTTTCTTTTTCAAAAACAATAAGTGCACCTATTCGTCTTTTAGCCATATACTGAACAGCTTTAGAAACAGATTGTATTAATTTCTCTTCATCACGACTATAAGTGTTGGTATAACGTTTTAAAAAGCTACCTCTACCTAATTGTTCTAATGCACGTCGTATTTCAGGTTGGAAAATAACAATTAGTGCAAGTACTCCCCACTGAATAACGATATCAAATAATTTAGAGGTTGCTGTTAAATTAAGCATCTTACTGACTTGTTGGCCGATAACAATTACGACAATCCCTTTTAGTAATTGAATCGCTTTAGTGCCTTTAAAAACTGTTATGAGAAGATAAAGTACATACCAAACAATCAGTAAATCAAGTACACTAGTAATAATTTTTAATGTACTAAGATTTTGAAAAAAGTTGGAAAAATCCATAACATCTCCTCCGGGTAATATTTTTCCATATTAATTATTATACCAATCATTGTTAATAGTGTCATATGAACAAAGACTAAAAAATAAAAAAACTTACACAGTATATACCATGTAAGTCGTGCTTTCACAATTTTATTTATAGAAGTGTTTCACCAAAGAAAGTACCTAATAGCGCAACAGCTTGTTCAGCAGTATGATTCGAATTGTCAATAAGAGGATTAACCTCAACTATATCCATTGAAGTAACTAATTTTGATTCATTTAACAATTCGAGTGCAAAGTGACTTTCCCTATAGCTCAAACCACCCATTACTCTTGTACCCGTTCCAGGAGTTTCAGCGGGATCTAAAGCATCAACGTCTAGTGAGAAATGAAGGCCATCTATATTTCTAGATTTTAGATACTCAAGAGATCTTTCAATCACCTCTTGTATTCCGAACCGGTCGATATCCGCCATAGTAAAAGTTTTAATATTCTTATCCTTTATGTATTTCCTTTCACCTTCATCTAAATCCCTCATACCAATTAATACGATATTTTCAGGTTTAACTTTAGGCGTAAAATCATTTATATTGACAAGTTCATCTGGTCCATCACCTGCTAATATTCTTAAAGGCATACCGTGAACATTACCAGAAGGAGATTCTTCAGGTACATTTAAGTCACCATGAGCATCGTACCAAATGACACCTAGATTTTCGTAATGTTGACTAATACCTGAAATCGAACCAACAGCTATTGAATGATCGCCACCAAGTGTAAGTGGAAAGTTTCCTTTCTCTACTATTTCTGATGTAGCTTTGCTAAGATTTTCAGAAACAGTTACTATTTCATCATAGTTCCTTAACCCTTCTTGATCAGAGTTAAATTTCTCTACATCTAATGTTGGTACTTCTATATTACCTTTATCTATAACATCAAGTCCCATTTTTTTAAGACGTGACAATAATCCTGCATAACGAATTGCATCTGGTCCTAAGTTTACACCAAGTTTCTTTTGACCGAATGTGGAAGGTGCACCAATAATTTCAATACGTTGATTCATGACAATACCCCTTTCATTTACATAGATTCAGAATAATGTATACGCTTGCATTTTTCAAGAAGTATTGTAGTTATATTTATTTAAATCAAATAATAAAAAAACACCCTCAATAATGAAGGTGTTTAAAAGTGAGCCATAGAGGATTCGAACCTCTGACCCTCT